>CAVEUG010000074.1:0-5937 GCA_963618895.1 Slackia isoflavoniconvertens
GAGTCGTACAAAAAGTTAATTAAATTTAAACAAGAAACATCAGGTATGCATTTAGATAAGGATGGTGCAAAGTCAATAAATGTTTCCGTATCAGATAATAGAAATGTTATTAGTTATGAAATTGATGGTGGAGATAAAGTCTATAAGATTATTCATTCAAATGGCTATAAAAACAATGGTGAAAACAAGGTAGATTTGAGTGGGTATTCATTATACTTAGACACTGTTGATGGTGGCAAATCTTTAAATAGCGAAACCATATTAAGTGAGTTTGAAACAATAATTGCGTACAAATCGAAATAAAATCATTTGTAAAAAATTAAAAAGTGCATCCGATGAAAGATATTTCATGGATGCACTTTTTTAAAATTTTATATACGTTTCGCGTTCTTTTTATAAAACTCAATTGTTTCTTCGATATTTTTATCGAAATCACTTTTTGAAATAAAACCTAATTCCTCAATATCATCTGTATTTAAAGAATAGGCATAATCGTGAGCCGGTCTATCTTTAACAAATTGAATTAGATTTTCTTTAATGCCTAATTTATTCATTATTTGAGCAATTAATTCAATGTTTGTAATTAGATTATGTGTTGATATATGGTATATTTTTCCGTTTTGTCCGTTTTCAAGAATAAGGTTAATTGCTTTTGTACTATCTTTGACATATAACCAGTCCCTTTGATTTGTTCCATCTCCATAAATTGGGATTTTTTGTTTTTGCAAAGCATTTAAAATAATTTTTGGGATTATTTTTTCTTTGTTTTGATATGGCCCAAAATTATTAGTCATTCTTATGATGTTAATAGGTAGTTTGTATGTTTTAAAGTATGAAATAACTAATAAATCAGCGCTTGCCTTAGTTGCACTATATGGGTTGGTTGGATTCAATGGATCATACGAATAAAATTCTTTTTTAAAATCATCTTTATTTAAACTTCCATATACCTCATCTGTAGATATTTGGATGTATTTTTCAATTAAATATTTTTTAGAAGCTTCTAGCAAAACAGATGTTCCTAATATATTTGTTTTAACAAACTTACTTGAGTTAGAAATAGATCTATCAACATGGGTTTCAGCCGCAAAATTTAAAACGATGTTTGGTTTTTCAACTTCAAATATTTTTTCTATTGCTTTAGATTTTGTTATATCTTCTTTATAAAATATAATATTTTTGTGCTTGCTAAGTAGTTCGTTTAAATGATCAATATTTGCTGCATATGTTAGTTTATCTATAACAACAAATTTATCATTTATATGTGTTTTCACCATAAATTCCAAAAAGTTGATCCCTATAAACCCAGCGGCTCCAGTAATTAAATAATTCATGAAATAAGAATAGCATTTTTTTAGATGCATACAAAACAAAATCACTTATGATTTTTGAAACTAGTTATTTTCTAGTAAACTTTTTTCCATCATTTTATTGGAAATTCATGTTTACAATTTCTTTACAATTATTTACATCAATGTGGTTTTTATATAGGTATCATTTCTTCAAAATATAATCGTCAAAAAGAGGAAAAAGAAATGAAGAAAAAGTTATTAAATTGCATGATAGCTGTAATAAGTTTGATGACTATAGCAAGTTGTTCATCAAATAGTGGCAGTAGCGAAGAAGGATTTAAAGCGGTTGAGTTATTAAGTTGTGGATCAACTTCTGTTGAAAAAGTTATTTCTAAACTTGGCGAAAAGTTTGCAAGTTTAACAGACAATAAAGTTACTTTCAAAAAAGACCAACATGGTAGTGGAGACGCTACAAAAGGTGTAACTGAAGGAATTAACAATCTTAAATACGATATAGGATTTTTATCCAGAGAAATTAAAGATTCTGAAAAAGTAGCTTTAATTGAAGGAAATATCAATGGAGTAATGTGCAAAGATGCTGTTGTTCCAATTGTAAATGAAAGTAATGGTTATTCAGCAACGAATTCAGAAACTTTAGCTAAATTATATAAAGGCGAAATTACAACTTGGGATGCTATAGATTCAAATTTAGAAAGTAAAAATGTAAAACTATATTCTAGAGAAGCAGGTAGCGGAACAAGAGAATGTTTCTTTGAAGGAATCGGATATAGCGATGTTAAAGCTGAAGATAAATGGAATGATGGAATTGTCGTTAGTAGTCAAGCATCAAATGGTGATATGATGAGCGCTATTAAAGATGATAAATATGGAATTGGATATTGTTCACTTGACTCTCTTGCAACTTCAAGTGGTATCAAAGGATTAACTTATGAAGGTGTTATTGCTAGTGAAGATACTGTAATTGACGGATCATATAAATTAAGCAGAAACTTTAATTATGTCATTAGATGCGACTATTCAGAAAATGATAGTAATAAAAAATTAGCAGTTAATGCATTTATTGATTTCATGTCAACTAAAGAAGGTTTATCAACAATTAAATCGGTTGGCGGAATTATTAGTGGGTTAGATTCAGCACCAAGCTGGTCATCAATTCAAAAAGAAAAATATCCAGAATTATAAGGAATAAATCGTGAATACTTCTATTAATAAAGACATGAATTATTATAAAAAGAAAGAGACTATGGACAAAATTGTCAAAAAAGTTTTCTTTCTTTTTGCATTATTATCTGCTAGTTTTGTTATTTTCATAATTGTTTTTATTGCAATAAAGGGAATTTATCCTTTTATTCATAATTATTCCTCAAATAGTGAGACATTTGTTAAACAGGATTTTGCATTATTTTTTACCAATTCTAGATGGTTATATGATGGAACTGGTGGAATGGGATATTTACTTTTAACAACTCTTTACACAACATTATTAAGTTTAATTATTAGTGTTCCAACATCAATTTTAACAGCCTTATTTATTGTTAAAATTGTCCACAAAAAGTTAACACCAATTTTTAAAACTTCTATTGAGTTATTGGCATCAATTCCAAGCGTTATTTTTGGTTTATTTGGCAAGGGTATAATTTGTCCATTAATTAATAATATGGGTGTAGAAACTTTTGGCGGTAGATCAATTCTTGCTGGAACAATAGTTTTAGCAATTATGACTATTCCTACAATTACAATGCTTTCAATTTCAGCTATTGAAGCAGTTGATAATAAATTAATCGAAGCTTCATTATCTTTAGGTGCATCAAAAGCCCAAACAAATATAAAAATTGTTTTAACAACTGCAGAAAGCGGAATATTTGCTGGAATTATTTTGGGAATTGGTAGAGCCCTAGGCGAAGCTACAGCAATCCAAATGGTAATTGGGAATAATAACTTAGGGGCAGGTTTTTATAACATATTCAACCCCGGAAATACTTTGACTAGTGCGATGCTTTCAGGAATTGGCGAGGCTAGTGGAATTGGGTATGATGTTCGTTTTTCCCTTGGTTTAATTTTAATTTTAGTTATTTTTATCATTTCAACTTTATTAAATTTCGTTAAAAAAGAAATGATGAAAATTGATAAAAAGCACGTTGTCGTTGAATTCATTAAAACTAAATTCAATGATTTAATAATATATTTAAAGGCACTAAAAAATGAAAGAACGAGTAAAGAAAAATAGATTTATAAATAATCTTCCTAAAAAAGAGAAAATGTTTTATAAGAAAAGAAAAATTAAAGATTTAGGAATCAATTTTACGACTTTATTATTCTCATTTTTTACTATTGGAATTTTAGTTTCGATGATTGTTTATATTTTCACGACTGGATCTAATAGTCTTTCTTTTGATTTTTTGGTAAGAGATTATTCGGAGCACTCATATACAATAAGAACTAAAGACGATTTTGTAATGGATGATAATTTAAGATTTGAAAATAAAGAAAACTATGAAAATTTCTCTTATAAATGGGGCGTTGCATTAGAAGATTCTACTAACGCTGAAGAAAATATCATTCATATAGTTTATTTGGATAATGCCTCATTATTTAACAATCTTGTTGATTTTAAGGGAGCAAAAGTAACAATCAATAAAGATTATTACATTAACAATTTGACTTTAGAAACTAAAGATGGTGATTTAGAAGTTATTAGTTCAAAAGATAAAGCTTCTAAAATGGTAGAAATTCTTGATGAAAGTGTTGCTATTTTTGATGGAACTTTAACAAGTGTTGGTAAAGGGATTAAAGGGAGTTTACTTACAACAATTGTATTAATTTTAGTTACAATCTTACTTGCTTTACCTTTAGGAATTGGTGCTGCAATTTATCTTTCAATTTATGCAAAAGACAATAAAATCACTCAAATAATTAGAGTTTTAATAGATGTAACAAGTGGCATTCCATCAATTATATTTGGTCTCGCAGGAGCAATTTTGTTTATACCTATTTTAAATAACGTTACAAAAACAAGTGGTGGAAGTTTATTTAGTGGAGCCTTAACTTTATCAATCATGCTTCTTCCAACAATAGTTAAAACAGTTGAAGAATCGATTAGAGTTATTCCTATATCTTTAAGCGAAGCATCATTTGCATTGGGTGCAAACAAAACACAAACGGTTTTTAAAATTGTAATTCCAAATGCTAAAGATGGAATTCTAACTTCAGCATTACTTTCAATTAGTAGAATTATTGGGGAAAGCGCGGCTTTAATCTTCTCGATGGGCGCAATTATAACTGATAATTTGAATATCTTTAGTGGTAACGCAACTCTTGCTGTTCATATTTGGTCTGTTTTACAAGGGGAAACTCCACAATATGAAAATGCTTGCGCGATATCAATTATTATTCTTGTAATGGTATTAATTCTTTCTTTGCTTACAAAATTAATATCAAGCAAATTAAATAAATTTAAAGGAGCAAAATAACATGGGTGAAGAAAAAGTATTTACAGTTAGTCATCTAAATTTATTTTATGACAATAAGAAAAAACAAGTTCTTAAAGATATAAATATGGATATCTTTAAGAATAAAGTTACTGCTTTAATTGGACCTTCTGGATGTGGTAAATCTTCATTTTTAAGGTGTTTTAATAAAATGAATGATTTAATTAATGGATGTGAAATAGAGGGAGATATTAAATTTAATAACGTCGATATTGATGAAATAAATACTATTTATTTAAGAAGTAAAGTTGGTATGGTTTTCCAACAACCTAATCCATTTCCAATGTCTATCAAAAACAACATAACTTATGGCCCAAAATGCCATGGTTTGAAAGATAAAAAAGTTTTAAATGAAATAATTACAAATTCATTAAAAGATGTTTCTTTATATGAAGAAGTCAAAAACGAACTTAACAAAAGTGGACTTGCCTTAAGTGGGGGTCAACAGCAAAGACTTTGTATTGCTAGATGCATTGCAATGTCGCCAGATGTAATTTTAATGGATGAACCAACTAGTGCTCTTGATCCAATAGCCACTTTAAAAATCGAAGAATTAATTAGAGAATTAAAGAAAAAATACACCATTATTATAGTTACTCATAATATGCAACAAGCAGCAAGAATTAGCGATTACACCGCATTTTTTATGCTTGGTGAACTTGTTGAGTTTAGCAAAACAGAAGAATTTTTTGCTCATCCAAAAGATAAGCGTAGCGAAGATTATATTACAGGGAGGTTTAGCTAATGGATTTAAATAATCGTATTGATGAAATTAATTTGAACACAATTAAAATGTTTGAATTAACTATTAAGTATCTTAAAGATGCTGGAGACATATTACTCAATCATCAAGTAATAAATGTTCCAGTTATTGATGATGAAAAGATTAATAACTACGAAAGAAAAATTGAAGAAGAATGTCTATTAATTATTTTAAGAGAAAGACCTTTTGCGCTTGATCTAAGAAAAGTAACAGGAATTTTTAAACTCGTTGAAGATATTGAGCGACTTAGTGATCATGCCCTCGATTTAGTTTGGACTACAACAAACTTACTTAAATATAGCGAGGCGACAAAATTTGAGAACCTTAAATTAATTCTTAAACTAGCTTTTAAAATGGTTTTTGATTCTTACGA
>CAVEUG010000074.1:5947-6853 GCA_963618895.1 Slackia isoflavoniconvertens
TATTAATAATGATGATAAATTAGCGACCGATGTGGTAAATAGAGATGATGAAGTTGATGCTTTATATCTAAAAGTTTTAGATGAAATCCCATTAAAAAAAGACAAAAATAATCTTGATGATAACTTCATAATTTATGCAACATTGTTAGCCAAATATGCTGAAAGAATTGCAGATCATGCATCAAATATTGCTGAATGGGTTGTCTATATAAAAAGTGGTTACTATAAAGATAAAGTAATAATATAATTTTATGTATGGAAAATAATTATTTAATTTATTCAATAGAAGATGATCCAAATATTTCTCATTTAATTAATATTGCTCTTTCAAAACAAGGCTATATTGTTAAAAGTTTTGCAAAATTTAGTGAATTTGATGAGGAATTTAGAAAAGCAAAACCAAATATGATTTTGCTTGATTTAATGCTTCCTGAAATAAGTGGGGAAGAGATTTTGAAGAAAATCAGATCAAAAGATGAAAATGACGATATTGAAATAATTATTATAAGCGCAAAAAATTTAACAATTAATAAGGTTGATGGTTTGGATTTAGGTGCAGACGATTATTTATCAAAACCATTCGATGTACTCGAGCTTATTTCACGTGTGAATGCTAGAAGTAGAAGACATTTAAAGAAGAAAAAATCAACTATAAGAGACTATTATTTTGATTTGAAAAATAAAACTTTATATAAAAATAATGAAGAAATAAAACTTACAAATGGCGAAGCAACAGTTCTATATGAGCTTTTTAAACATATTGGCGAAACCGTTAAAAGAGAAGATTTATTTATTGCTTTGTGGGGAGAAAATATAAGTTATGAAACTCGTATTTTAGATGCACACATTAAAGAAATAAGAAAGAAATTAGGCGAAGATAGTGACTTAATTGAAACAGTATATGGG
>CAVEUG010000075.1:0-2543 GCA_963618895.1 Slackia isoflavoniconvertens
ATGTAGTACAGCATAATTGTAATCCACAAACACCAATTCCACCAATTTGTTGTGCTCTCTCGCGAGAATTTATTTGCCTTAATTCTATTCTACAATGTAATTCAGCAGCCAATATTTTTAATAATTCTCTAAAATCAATTCTTTCATCGCTTGCATATACAAATAAAATTTTTGAACAATCAAAAGTATATTCGCTAGATATTAAGCGCATATCAAAGCCTAAATTTTTAACTGAAGTTTCAAAAATTACATTGGCTTTTAAAGCTAATTTTGCATTTGCTTCAGCAATCTTTAAGTCTTGAGCAGTAGCTTTAGCAATAATTGGTTTGATTTCTTTTGTAAAATCGTGGTTATTTACAGCTATATTAGTTGCTAAAACAGTTCCTATTTCTTTGCCAACAACAGTTTCAACTAAAACTTTATCGCCTTGAGCAATTGTTGAATCAGTGGTAGAAAAGAAATAGCTTTTTCTAGTGTTCATAAATGCGACTGTAATATATATCAATTCCATAAAATAAATTCCTCTATCTTCTAAAATATAGTATCCAAAACATTAATTAATAACAAATCAATATTGATATTATAGTTTAATTCATTTCTTCTATCCATCAAGTCAATAATTTTAGCATCAATATTAGAGTAATAATTGTTTAATTCAACAAATATTGATTCAAAACTTTTGAAAATCGTTTTCCTTTCAAAATAATAGACGTATGATTCCTTAAAAATAAAAATTAAAATATCAAAGAAAAACCTTATGTTTTGTTTAATAATTTTGTTTTTAACAATATTGTTTTCAAAATAAAATCTTAATTCTTCTTTATTTTTAATATAAGAAAATATATCTAATGTAAGTTTTTTAATTTCTTTATAATCTTCATTTTCTGATTCGTTTTTAATAGAAGAAGAATCGTTGTAGAAGTTTGAAAGAAGTTCGGAATCAATATTGCTTACACAATTTTTAAGGCTTTCTTCGATTAATATTTTTTTATCTATTGAATTAAAATGAACTATTTGAGTCCTTGAAAGAATTGTTGGGAGCACTCTAAATTCATTCTCGGTGGTTAAAAAAGCATAAGTGTTTTTTGTAGGTTCTTCTAAAAACTTTAAAAGAACGCTTACAGAATCAGATGTCATATTTTCAATTAAATTAATTATATAGACTTTAATTCCAGACTTTTCTAGTGAAGTTTTTGAAAATTCTTCTTCAATTGTATGTATTGATTCTTTTTTTATTGGTTCTTTTTTCCCATCAATTATTATCAAATCACCATATATTTCATTATCAATACGCAAACAATCTGAACAAGAGTCACAGGCAAAAGGTTTTCTATTTTTACATATTAATGATTTTGCTAAAAATTTAGAAATTTCAAGTAAAGGGGTGCCGGCTTGGCCACTTAAAAGATATGCATGAAAAACTTTATTATTTTTAAATGCATTATAGAAAATTTTGTAAGCGATTGTTTGCTCTTTTTCTAAATATTCAGCGTAATTCATTTTCTTATCTTTTCTTTAATAATTTTCAAAACTATTTGGTAAACAGCATCAAAATCCATACTTGCATCAATAACAACAAATCGATCTTTATATTCTTTTGCAAGTTCTAAGAATGTATTACGAATTGTATCATAAAAACTCAATTCCTTAACGTCTAAACGATTAACTTCACGATTTGCATTTTTATTAATTCTCGCCAATCCTAGTCTTGGATCGATGTCAAATAAAATTGTTAAATCAGGGAATGTATTTTCGGTAGCAAAAAGGTTAACATTTAAGACCTCACTTACGCCAATTCCATCGCCTCCGCCTTGGTAAGCTAGTGATGAATCGATGAATCTATCACAAAGAACAATTTTATTTTCTTTAAGAGCAGGCCATACTTTTTCTATCAAATGTTGCCTTCTGCATGCGGCAAAAAGAAGAGCTTCTGTTCTTTTATCCATCATTGTGTTTTCTTTATCTAATAATACTTTTCTAATTTCTTCGGCAATTTTTACACCACCGGGTTCTCTAGTTTGAATGATATCAAATCCTTCTTTTTTGAGCTCATCATAAACTTTAGCTAAAACAGAGGATTTTCCGCATCCTTCAACGCCTTCAAATGTAATAAACATTTACTTATCCTCCTTTTTTAAATTAGTTCTATTATCTAAAGCTTTTTCAATTGTGACTTCATCGACATAGTCGAGTTGCCCTCCTGCCGGTAAACCGTAGGCAAGTCTTGTCACTTTCACGTCGTAATCTTTTAATATTCTTGCAAGATATAAAGCAGTTGTTTCGCCTTCCAGTGTTGGATTTGTAGCAATAATAATTTCTTTAATATTTTCTTTTTTAATTCTTTCAGTTAGTTCGTTGATTCGTAAATCTTCAGGACCAACTCCGTGCAATGAAGAAATAACTCCATTCAATACATGATAAACACCATGGAAACTATTTAATTTTTCAAAATTAATAAGATCTTTTGGGTATGATAAAACTATGCAAACTGAGTGATCTCTATTTGCATCTTTGCATATATAACATTCATCATCTTCAGTTAG
>CAVEUG010000075.1:2966-11888 GCA_963618895.1 Slackia isoflavoniconvertens
TTTGCGTATTCCTTATTAAATTCTCTTTGAGTTTTTTGCATGGCTTGAACCATTTGTTGCATATTCATAATTTTTTGTCTCCTATCTTTCTATTTTAATTTCGCCTATTTCTTCAGGTTTAGGCAATTTATTAACCTGTTTTAAATTTATAAATTCGTGAGTTAAATCATTTAAAATTTTTCGATTTATTCCGTAAATAAATAGTTTTTTACCAACTATTTTTTCAACAACTTTTTCTAAGTTGTCTTGGTTTGATTTAACATTACATCTAGTTGCTTCGCTTTCGAAATTGAATCTTATAATCATAATGTCTGGTGTAACAACATAAGGTGTCCCGTCTTTTAATAACATCGCAAATGGACCAAGTTCTAAATCATTTTTGAACAAATCGAAATAATCCCATCTTTTCATGATTTCTTCTCTAGAAGCTTTATTTCCTAGAACCATTATTTTTATGAGAGTATTTTTATCAATCTCATATGATTCACCGCTAATTTCAATTGGTGATTTTTCTTGTTTCTTTTTTTGTTCAGGCTCCTTAGCAAAAATAGGTTTTAAATTGCTCAAATCTTTAATTGAATTTGGTTCGGGCTCAAGAACTGGTTTTGGTTCTTCTTTTTGAATTTTTTCATGTATGACATTTGAATTAATTGCTTTGTTATCGATAGTATTGCATACTTGAACACCAGATTTTGAAACAGGTTCATTTGTGGAATCAATCATTTTTAATAAATAAATTTGGAAAATGAATGATGGGTTTGATGAAGTTTTAAATTCATTTTGACATTTTAATAACGAATCAATCATCGAGAATAATTGAGCCTCGCTAAATATAGATGTAATTGCTTTAGCTTTATCTTCATCAATTGATACCAAAAGATTTTTTGATTGAACTTTAGAATAAATAAAAGCATCTTTTAAGATAAGAAGAAGTTCATCAGTCAGTCTTGATAAATCAACATTTCTTTTAAAGAATTCACTACTAATATTTAATAATTGTAATGTGTTATTTTCTGAAATAATTTTTAAAAGATTAAGTTTTTCATCCATGCTAGTTAGGCCGAACACTCTTCTTACATCATTTAAGTGAATTTCATTCCCTGAATAAGCAATTAATTGATCGAGCATTGAAAGAGAATCTCTAGCTCCTCCATTTGCTAATTCAACGATTAAATTTACAGTTTCTAAATCTGCTTTGATGTTTTCGGAAGTTAAAACTCTTACAATTAATTTTTTTAAATCGTTATCGCTAATTTTTTTAAACTCAAATCTTTGGCAACGTGAAATAATTGTTGGCAATAATTTATAAGGATCAGTTGTGCAAAGAATAAAAACTACATATTCTGGTGGTTCTTCTAATGTTTTAAGTAATGCATTAAAAGCACTACTAGTCATCATATGGACTTCATCGATAATATAAACTTTGTATCTTCCTTTAATTGGAGCATATTTTACTTTTTCAATTAAATTTCTGACTTCTTGGACCCCTGAATTACTCGCAGCATCTATTTCAATTACATCTGGATGTTCGCCTTCATTTATTTGTTTACAATTTTCACATTTATTGCATTGATGCCCAATTCCTTCTTCGCAGTTCAGTGCTTTTGCAAATAATCTTGCAACGCTAGTTTTACCAGTACCACGAGGACCGCAAAAAAGGTAAGCGTGTGAGATTTTATTTAATTCAAGGGCATTTTTCAAAGTTTGAACAATTGCTTGTTGTCCAACTAATTCATCGAATGTTTTGCTACGATATTTATTGTATAAAGCTTTGTATGACATAATTTTTAACCCGTTTATGATTATATCATAAAGGTTGTTGGCATTAAACAATTAGATTGCTTTAAATAGCATTGTTAATTTGATATAATTTTAAAGATTTGAGGGTGTAAAATTATGGAAAAGAACATGTATGAACGTCTTGTTACTACAGAGAAACGTTTAAACGAGATTGACGAACTTTTGATGAATGAAGAAGTAACAAGAGACAATAGAAGATTTAAAGAATTAAATATTGAAAGAAGCGAATTAGAACCTATCGTTGAAAAGTTTCATGAATTTTTATATGCGGACAAAAATAGAGAAGATGCTTTAGTTATGTCTAACGATAAAGATCCAGAAATAAGCGAAATGGGTAAAGAAGAACTTAAAAGTAATGCCGAATTATGTGAAAAAATCACAGAAGAATTAAAGATTCTTTTGTTGCCAAAAGATCCAAATGATGGCAAAGATATTATTTTTGAAGTTAAAGGCGCTGTTGGCGGCGATGAAGCAAATATTTTTGCTGGTGATTTATTTAGAATGTATAGCCACTATTGCGATAGTCAAGGTTGGAAATTAAAGGTCATAGATGATTCTGTTAGCGAGGCGGGCGGTTTTTCGTATATTCAATTCGTTGTAAGTGGACCTAATGCATATTCAAGACTTAAATATGAAAGCGGGGTTCATAGAGTTCAAAGAGTACCAAAAACTGAGGCAAGCGGTAGAATTCATACTTCAACGGCTACTGTAGTTGTTATGCCTAAAGTTGAAGTTGGAAGAGTTGAAATTAGAAACGAAGATTTAAGAGTTGATACATATAGATCTAGTGGCGCTGGCGGCCAAAATGTTAATAAAACAGAATCAGCTGTAAGAATTACTCATATCCCTACTGGTGTTGTTGTTTCGTGCCAAACCGAGAAATCTCAAATTCAAAACCATGAAATTTGTATGGAAATGTTAGCTAGTAAACTTTCTCAATTAGAAGAAGAAAAGAAACTTGCAACTGAAGCTGGTTATAGAAGCAAAATTGGAACCGGTGATAGAAACGAAAAAATTAGAACATATAACTACCCTCAAAATAGAGTTACCGACCATAGAATTGGATTTACTGTTCAAAAGCTTGATAGAATTATTGAAGGCGATTTAGATGAATTAATCGATGCTTTAATTTATGCTGATCAACAACAAAAATTAGCAGGACAAAAATAATTTTATGGAAACTAATAGAGAAGTTTTTCTTGAAACAAAAGAACAATTAAAAAAACGAAAAAATAATAATATTAGTGACACAGAAATTTATCGATTATTAGCAAATGCTAACGAGTTTTCTTTATATACTGAATTAGTTATTAATTTTGATGAAAAAATTAAAAATAAGGCGTTATATATACGAAATTTGAATAAATTACTCGATGGAGAACCTATTCAATATATTTTAGGAAAGACTTCTTTTATTGATTTGGATATATTTATTAACAGGAATGTTTTAATTCCTAGACCAGAGACTGAAGGATTAGCACTTTTTGTTAAGGATTATATAAATAAATATCAATTAAATCATAGTTCTATTGCAGATATTTGCACAGGTAGTGGGTGCATCGCACTTTACATGAAAGAACAATTTAGTCAATCTACCGTTTATGCAACGGATAAATATGAAGATCCATTGATTGTTGCAAAAATTAATAAGGAAAGACTTAATTTGAACATCAATTTGCTTAAGGGCAGTAGATTGCAACCTTTAGAAGAAAACAAAATTAAAATTGATATATTAATTTCTAATCCTCCATATGTTGAAAATATTAATGATATAGAACCTAAAGTTTTAAGATATGAACCACTTAATGCTATTTATTCCATGAATGGTTTACATTTTTATGATTCATATTTTAGGCATTATAAAAGCGTAATGAATGATAAATTTTTTATGGCTTTTGAAATTAATTTTGATCAAAAAGAAGGACTTTCTGCATTGATTAATCATTATTTTGATAAAGAAAATGTACAATATATATTTAAAAAAGATATATATGGTAAAGATAGATATTTATTTATCTTTGGAGGCTATAATATTGAAAATCTTGAAGAAAAATCAAATTAAAGAAGCTAGTGAAATTTTAAAAAATGATGGTCTTTTAGCTTTTCCTACAGAAACTGTTTTTGGATTAGGTGTTAAAGCACCCAAATTAGAAAACTATAATAAATTAGTTGAAGTTAAAAAAAGACCTCCTGAAAAACCATTTACTTTAATGTGTTCAAATATAAAACAGGTCGAAACGTATATTGAATTTAATGAAATTTCTAAGAAAATAGTTAAAGAATTTATGCCCGGTCCTTTAACTATTATTGTTAAAGCAAAGGAAGGGATACCATATTGCATTGATCATGGAAGTGGCTTTGTTGGAATTAGAATTCCTAATGATGAATTTGTTTTAAAACTAATTGATGCGGTTGATGAACCGCTTTTTGTGCCTTCATGTAATAAATCTGGTAAAGAACCATGTATGAACACCAGTAATGTCATATCTGAATTTGATGGAGAAATTGATGGTGTAATTGAAGGTAATTGTGAAAAAGGGGTTCCATCAACTATAATAAAAATTGATGGAGATAAAATTTCATTAATAAGAAAAGGTAAATTATCGTTAGAAGAAATCAAGGAGAAAATAAAATGAAAATTTCAATTGGATCAGATCATGGTGGTTTCGTTGCTAAAGAAGCATTAAAGCAACACTTAGAACAAGAAGGATATGAAGTTATTGATGTTGGAACTAATTCTTTAGATAGTTGTAATTATGCAGAGTTTGGATTAAAAGCAGCAGAACTTGTTTCGGCTGGAACGTGCGAGTTTGGTGTTGTAATTTGCACAAGCGGTGAAGGTATTTCAATTGCAGCAAATAAAGTTCATGGGATCCGTTGTGGACTTGCTTACAATGATGAAGTTTCAAGTTTAATTAGACAACATAATGACTGTAATATGATTTCTTTTGGTGCAAAATTTATGAAAATTGAAGACATAATCCGTAGAACTGATATTTTCTTAAACACGCCTTTTGAAGCTGGCAGGCACTGCTTGAGAGTTGATACAATAAAAAATTTTGAAAAATAATCAAAAAAAGTGAAAATTTTTTAAATTCCCCCCCTATTAATAGTGAAGGGGAATTTTTTATGGAATTTGTGTGTCCAATTTGTAAGAACAGTAACCCGAGGTATGTTGGTTTTAAAAATGGTAAACCTTACTGCAGAAGGTGTATCTCTTTTATGGGTGAAAAAGTTGACAAAGATGAAACGTTTTTGCCACCAACCAATTCAGATGCAATAATCAAGTATCCTTTAAGCAATGAACAGATTAGGATATCTGAAGAGGTGAAAGACAACTATATTAATGGAATCAACACACTAATTTATGCTGTATGTGGAGCAGGCAAGACAGAACTTGTTTTTAAAGTTATTGAATATGCTTTGAAAAATGCGTACCGAGTTGGTTTTGCTATACCAAGAAAAGATGTAGTTAGTGAACTAGGCGTTAGACTTGCAAAAACTTTCGTTAATAATAAAGTTGTTAGTGTTTTTGGAGGTAACACAAGTGAATTAGTGGGTGATATTATTGTATTAACGACCCACCAACTTTATCGATATGAAAAGTATTTTGATTTACTTATATTGGATGAAATTGATGCATTTCCATATAAAGACAACCCAGTTTTAATAAATCTTTTTAGACGAAGTGTAAAAAAGAATTATGTCCTAATGTCGGCAACGCCTTCCCCTTCAGTAATAAATGAATTTTCTAAGCCGGGCCATAAGATAGTGACCTTATATACTAGATATCACATGAATCCAATTCCTGTACCCAAAATAGTTTTACTTTTTGGTTTTACAAAGTACATTTACTTAGGAAAAAAACTAAAGGATTTTCAAAAAAGAAACAAACCGTGCTTTCTATTTGTAGCAACGATAGATGAATGTGAGCAGGTATTTAAATTAATTTCTATGGTTGTTCCAAATGGTAATAGAGTTCATTCGCAAATAAAAGAAAGGAGCCAAATAATTGAAGATTTTCGTCGTGGAAAATATAAATATCTTGTTACAACGGCCGTTTTAGAAAGGGGGGTAACAGTTAAAAATTTGCAGGTAATTATTTTTAATGCAGATCATAAAATTTATAACTCTTCAGCGTTGATTCAAATTTCTGGTAGGGTTGGAAGAGTAAAGGATGCCCCAGATGGGGAAGTAATATTTTTAGGAAATAAAAAAACAAATGATATGGAAGAAGCTATTAGAAAAACAAAAGAAGCAAACTCACATTTGCAAAAACTGTTTTAATGATATTAATTTTCAAAGTTTTCATAAATTGTTTTCACTTGATTATAATTTATGTGATAGGTGTTTATTCAAGTTTAATCCTGTTTTTAAATCGTTTAAAATAGATGGAATTGATGCACTTGCAATTTATAAATATGACGATCAAATAAAGGATAAAATTTATCTTTATAAAGGTTGTGAAGATTATGAGCTAAAAGATATTTTTGTAGAACCATTTAAACTTGAATTAGAAGTTATTTTTAATGGGTATAAAATTGTACCGATTCCATCATATTATGAAGATGATCAAAAAAGAGGTTTTAATCATGTGGTCGAAATTTTTAAATGTTTGGACCTTGAGATGTATAAGTGTTTAATTAAAACAGAAAATATCAAACAAAAAGAATTAAATTATGAAGAAAGACAAAAGATAGGTAGCATCTTAAAGTTTGATCAAAAATTTAACGTAAAAAATAAGAAGATTCTTATTGTTGATGATGTAATCACAACGGGGGCTTCAATGAAAGCCGCAATCAAGATAATGAAAAATTATGGTGTTAAAAAAGTTAAAGTTCTTTGTTTAGCAAAAAGAGAAATCGATGAAACTAATACTTTTGGCACTAAAATTAAAGAAAGGTTATAATTTATTGTGTTTGAATACCATTATGTATAATGGTAAACTTATAAATGTTGATTTAAAGGATGATTTAGTATGGGAAATTTTATTGAGAAATTATTTAGAGTCGATGAAAGAGTTTTAAAAAAATATAAACGACAAGCAAAGAAGGTTGAATCTTACGCTGATGAAATGGGTAAGTTAACTGATGAAGAATTAAGAGCTAAAACTCCTTATTTTCGTAAACTTTTAGCGGAAGGTAAAACTTTAGAGGATATAAAATTTGAAGCATTTGCAGTTTGTAGAGAGGCCGCAAAAAGAACTTTAGGACAATATCCATTTGAAGTTCAAATTATTGGTTCTTTAGTTTTAAATGATGGTGAAATTGCTGAAATGCGTACTGGTGAAGGTAAAACTTTAACATGTACGATGGCAGTTTATTTAAATGCTCTTGAAGGAAAAGGCGTTCATGTTGTCACTGTTAACGAATACCTTGCAACTCGTGATGCTGATTGGATGGGTCAAATTTATAGATTTTTAGGTTTAACTGTTGGCGTTAACTTGCATAGTTTAGGAACGAGCGAAAAGAAAGCGGCTCACGCTTGCGATATCACTTACACAATTAACAGTGAATTAGGTTTTGATTATCTTCGTGATAATATGGCTCAAAGCACTCAAAGACGTGTTTTAAGAGGCTTAAATTTTGCTGTTATCGATGAGGCTGATAGTATTTTAGTTGATGAATCTAGAACCCCACTTATTATTTCTGGTGGCAAAAAAGCGACTGCATCTCAATATATTGTTGCAGATAAATTTGCAAAATATTTGAAAAAAGATGAAGATTACACAATCGATGTTAAGGATAAAACCGTTTCTTTAACTGAAGAAGGTAACAATAAAGCTGATAAAATGTTTGGTATCAAAAATATTTATGATCCTCAATATCAAGAATTAGTTCATAGAATTCAGCAAGCTTTAAAGGCAAATTACATTATGACAAGAGATGTTGAATACCTTGTTGACCAAAATAATGAGATTCAATTAATCGATACATTTACTGGTCGTATTTTAAAAGGACGTGAATACAGTGATGGGCTTCAACAAGCTATCCAAGCTAAAGAAGGCGTTGAAATTAAAGAAGAAACTTCAACCTTAGCTACTATTACTTATCAAAATTTCTTCAGATTATTTAAGAAAATTGGTGGTATGACAGGTACTGCAAAAACAGAAGAAGAAGAATTTAGAAAAATTTACAACATGAATGTTGTTGTTATTCCAACTAATCGTCCAATTCAAAGAGTTGATGCCCCAGACTATGTTTTTGCAACTAAAGAAGCAAAAATAAAGGCTTTGGTCAAAGAAGTTGCTGAAAGACACTCTAATGGTCAACCAATTTTGATTGGTACTCCATCTGTTGAAGCCAGCGAAGAAGTTGCTGTTTATCTTGATAAGGCCGGGCTTAAATATGATATGTTAAATGCCAAGAACCACGAACGTGAGGCAGAAATTGTTGCTCATGCTGGAGAACTTGGACATATCACTCTTGCTACTAATATGGCAGGTCGTGGTACCGATATTAAATTAACTGAAGAAACAAGAAAACTTGGTGGACTTTGTGTTTTTGGTTTGGAAAGACATGAATCAAGACGTATTGACAACCAATTACGTGGTCGTAGCGGTCGTCAAGGAGATCCTGGTTTCTCAAGATTCTATGTTTCTCTTGATGATGAATTAATGGTTCGTTTTGCTAACGATAATTTAAGAAAGATATTTGCTTCTTGTGGAGACGAAGCTATTGAGTCAAAAGCTCTTACATCTGCAATTACTTCTGCTCAAAAGCGTATTGAAGGTCAAAACTTTGATGTTCGTAAGAGTTTACTTGATTATGATGATGTTTTAAGTAAACAAAGATCCATAATGTATGCAAAACGTGACAAGATTTTGTTTGCAACTGATATTAATGATTTACTTTTAGAAATTTTCTCTGATTGTGGTAAAGCTCTTTGTAAACGTGCTGTTTCAGAAGAAGAAAAAGCTAAAAATTTGGTTAGTGCAAAACTATTACAAGATTTAGTTGTTCCAAGATTCTTGAAGTCTGATGAATTTGATGCGTCTTTATATGAAGAAAGTGATGCTACTGATGCTGGAGAAGATTTAGGGGAAGTTTTGCTCGATTCTTATTTAGCTAGAAAAAAGACTTGGGATAAGGATTTTGCAGAACATTTAGAAAGAGAGTTAAC
>CAVEUG010000075.1:12442-17895 GCA_963618895.1 Slackia isoflavoniconvertens
AAGGAAGGATTAAATGCAGCAAAAGTAGAAATTACTAAGCTCGGTAATTCTCTTTGATGTTGAAAAGATTAATCTAGAAATAAAAGAAATTGATAACAAAAGTATGGACGATTCTTTTTGGCTGAACCAAAGAGAAGCAAATAAAATTATTGAACATAAGAATGATTTAATTTATAAAAAGGATCTTTTTTTCAAAGCTCAAAAAGAAGTGAATGATCTTTTTGAACTAGTTGAAACTTTAGATATTAATGACCTTGAGATAATTGATCTTGCAAGTGATGAATATAAAAAAATGGAGAATCACTTAAGTGAATTAAAAAGATTAATTCTTTTTGCCGGGAAATATGATGATTCTGAATGCATTTTAGATATTCATCCAGGAGCTGGTGGTACTGAAGCTTGTGATTGGGCTAATATGCTTTTAAGAATGTATACGAGATTTTGTGAGAGAAACGGCTTAACTTATAAGGTTGCTGATTTTGATGTTGGTGATGGAATAGGCGTAAAATCAGTTACTTTATTAATAAGCGGGAAATATGCTTATGGATTATTAAAAGGAGAAAAGGGCGTTCATCGTTTAGTAAGAATTTCTCCGTTTGACGCAAATAAAAGAAGACATACTTCTTTTGCTAGTGTAAATGTTGTTCCTCAACTTGACGATGCAATTAATATTGAAATTAAAGATAGTGACTTGAAAATTGATACTTATAGATCTAGTGGTGCTGGAGGACAAAACGTTAATAAAGTTGAAACCGCCGTTAGAATTACACACTTACCTACAGGTATTGTTGTTTCTTGTCAAATTGATAGATTCCAATTGAAAAATAAAGAAATGGCGATGAATATGCTTCGTTCAAAACTTTATGAACTTCAAAAAGAAAAAAATGAAGAAATGAAAAATGACCTTGTTGGTCAAAAGAAAAACATTGAATGGGGTAGCCAAATTAGAAGTTATGTTTTTTGCCCTTATACTTTAGTTAAGGATAATAGAACTAATGTTGAAGATACGCAAATTAATAATGTAATGGACGGGGATATTAATAAATTTGTATATGGTTATCTTGAATTGATTTCAAAAAGGGGAAATTAGGGTTATGGGACGAATATTTTCAAGAAAGAATATTAAAAACACACTTAAGACTTTATTTTTGGTGCTTTTAGGTACTGTTTTGCTTTCAATTGCTTCGGGTATATTTTTGGTTCCATTTTCAATTATAAATGGTGGTATAAGTGGCATTTCTATACTTTTAAGCAAAACAGGATTATTAAGTGCTGATATTTGGTCATACATCATCATGTGGTCTTTATTTTTATTAAGTTTAATTTTTTTGGGTTTTAAATTTTCGCTATCAACATTGATTGCCACAATTTTTTATCCTATATTTTTATCAATTTTATTAAGAACAAATTTAGCTGAAGGAATTATTAAATTACTTTTGGTTGATGGAATGTCTATAGATAGAAGTGGCGGAACAATAGCTGTTACTAATCTAGAATTAATGGACGTTGGGCGATTAATTATAATTGCTTTAACGGGTGGAGCCTTAACCGGAATAGGATGTGGAATTACTTTTAATGCTGGTGGTTCAACTGGCGGAGTTGATGTTTTAGTTTTTATAATTAATAAGTTCACAAATATTAAAACTAGTATTTTAAGCTTGATTGTCGATGGAACAATTATTGTTGTTGGCATATTTGTTAGTATTTTTGGAAAAAGTTCCCAAGGTCTTTATAGTGGTCTTGTTGGTATTTTAAGTGTTGCTGCGTGTTCAGTAATGATTGAAGTTATTTACAATTCTGGATCGGGTCTTGTTCTTGATATTACAACAACTAAGTATAAAGAAATAAATGACTATATTATTAATATATTAGATAGATCATCCACTATTTATAGCGCAATTGGTGGTTATTCTAAAGAAAGCAAAAAAGTTGTAAGGGTTGTTATAAGACCTCGCGAATTTATAAAAATTAAAGATGAAATTTCTAAAATTGATCCAAAAGCATTTTTGTTTTGCTATCAAGCAAAACAAGTTACAGGGGATGGATGGTCTCCACTTGTATCAACCAAGCAAAATACAATTACTAAGGTTAGTAGAGATTTAAAAAAGAAGAAAAGGGAAAAAGAAGAAAATGACGAAGAGTGATACGCCTTTTAAAATTATTAGTCTTTTTAAACCTACTGGCGATCAACCAAAAGCAATCAAAGAACTAGTTAATGGCATTAATGAAGGGAAAAAAGAGCAAATATTGCTTGGAGCTACTGGAACAGGCAAAACTTTTACTATGGCTAATATCATTGAAAAAACACAAAAACCAACAATTATCTTAGAACCAAATAAGACACTTGCTGGTCAAGTGTTTTCGGAAATGAAAGATTTATTTCCTAATAATAGAGTTGAATATTTTGTAAGTAATTTTGATTTTTACCAACCTGAAGCATATATCCCTTCAAGCGACACTTATATTGATAAGAGCGCTTTAATGAACGAAGAAATTGAAATGATGCGCACTAGCGCAATAAATTCTATACTAGAAAGAAGAGATACAATCATTGTTGCTTCTGTTGCATCCATATATGGACTTACAGATCCTAGCGAATATATTAAGCTTGTTTTTGAAGTCAGAATTAATGAAAAAATTGATAGAAAACAATTTATAAAAAGACTAATTGAATCGCAATACAAAAAGAATAATATTGATTTTACACCAGGGACTTTTAGAGTAAACGGCGATATTATTGATAT
Organism: Slackia isoflavoniconvertens; assembly: GCA_963618895.1. Taxonomy (GTDB): domain Bacteria; phylum Bacillota_I; class Bacilli_A; order RFN20; family CAG-826; genus Onthovivens. Next base: position 15,187 of record CAVEUG010000075.1, read on the forward strand.
CTTCTTAATATCTTCGAAGGAAAAATTTTTAAGAATTTCTACTTTTGATGATGAAATTGAATCAATTTCATCGGTGAATTTTGTAACTGGTGAAGTTATTGAACAATTTAAAACTTATCCAATTTATCCTGCATACGACCACGCATCAACTTATGAAAGAGTTAAAAGTGTATGTAATGAGATTTTAGATGATCTTAACGAACGAGTTAAATTTTTTAAAAACCAAGGCAAAGCTCTTGAAGCCGAAAGAATAGAAATGAGGACAAAACAAGATGTTGAAAATCTTATGGAATTTGGGATTTGCCCAGGGATTGAAAATTATGCCAGATATATTGATAAAAGAAAACCTGGAGAAAAACCTTTTTGTTTATTAGATTATTTTCCAAAAGATTACTTGATGATTATTGATGAATCCCATGTTTCAATTCCGCAAATTAGAGGTATGTATAATGGAGATCATTCAAGGAAACAAACTCTTGTCGATTATGGTTTTAGATTGCCAAGTGCTTTAGATAATAGGCCACTTAATTTTGAAGAATTTGAAAAAGAAATGTCACAAGTGATTTTTACTTCAGCTACTCCTGGAGATTACGAACTTAACTTAACAAATAACATGTTTGTTGAACAGATTATTCGTCCAACTGGTCTTTTAGATCCAAAAATTGAAGTGAGACCAACTTTAGGACAAATCGATGACTTGCTATATGAAATTAAAAAACGTATTGAAAACCATGAAAGAACAATGATTGTTACTCTTACTATAAAAATGGCTGAAGATTTAACAAAATATTTAAAAGAAAAAGGTATCAAAACAGTTTATTTGCATAGCGAATGCAAAACATTAGAAAGAAGCCAAATTATTTATCAATTAAGAAAAGGTAAATACGATGTTTTAGTTGGCATTAACTTATTAAGAGAAGGTTTAGATATTCCAGAAGTTAGTTTGATTGGTATTTTAGACGCTGACAAAGAGGGTTTCTTAAGAAGTAATAGGTCCCTTATTCAGGTTGTTGGTCGTGCTGCAAGAAATAAAAATGGAATAGCAATTATGTACGCAGATTCGATTACTCATTCGATGCAATATTGTATTGATGAAACAAATAGAAGAAGAGCAATTCAAGAAACATATAATAAAGAAAATGGGATTGTTCCTGAAACAATTATTAAGGATATCAAGCCGCCAATATCGAACTTTAAGAAATCAGAAGAAGAAGTGATTGAAAATAAGAGTAAGATGAGTAAGAGCGAACTTAAAAAGAAGATTTTACAAATTGAATCTGAAATGAAGAAAGCTGCAAAAGATTTTGATTTTGAAAGAGCCATTGAGTTAAGAGATATTTTGTTTGAACTTAAAGCTGATTTATAATAAAAATGATGATTTTAGAAAGAGCAATGGTTTGGTATGATTATTTACACGAAATTCTAACTTATGTGAATAATTTTTTGCTTGTTTTAATAGGTGTAGCCTTTGGTGCTCAGATATTTTTTGTTATATTCTTTTTTCTTAAGAAGAAGAGTTTCCCAAAAGCTAAAACATATCATAAATTTGCTATTATAATTGCTGCAAGAAATGAAGAAGATGTTATTTTCCGAACTGTTAAAGAATTACTGGAGAAACAAAAATATCCTAAAGATAAATTTGATGTTTTTGTAGTAGCGAATAATTGCACAGATAATACTGCAAAGCTTGCTGAAAGTGCGGGTGCTAAAGTTTTTATTTATAATGATGATAACCCAAAACATCACATGGTTTGCTATCCATTAAAATACGGATTTCAAGAAATTATAAAAATGAATGCAACTTACGAATGTTTTATTAGGTTTGATGCTGACAATTTAGCTGATGAAAATTTTATTTCGGCAATGAATGACGCTTATGAAAGTGGTGTTGAATGCGCTCGTTGTTATGAAAATAGTAGCAATATTAATCAAAATAAAATTACTAAATGCATGGGGATTTATTACATTAGAGATTGTAGACTTGCTTCAAGAGTTAGAGAGAGGGCTGGTTTAGATTCTATGATTAATGGTCCAGGTATGATGATTAGTGCAAAAATTATAAAGAATATTGATGGTTGGGATGCTATGAGTATTAGTGAAGATGCTGAATTTGGTATCAACAGAATGTTTGATGGGATAAGGGTACATTTTGTTGAAGATGCAATTGTTTATGAAGATCAGGCATCAACCTTTAAAGATACATGGAATCGTTTAGTTAGAATTGGGCATGGGATGAATAAACTTTTTTGGAAGAAAGGGCCAAAAATGTTGTTTAAATTTTTAATGACCTTAAGGCTTTCATATTTAGATTTATTTCTTCAATTATTTTTTATTCCAATGGCGTTTTTGTGCTGCACGTGGATTCCATTATTTTATATTTTTGATGCTGTTTATTATTGTTTATTAGCACCAAGCGCACCAAATATTGAATACTTAAAGTTGCTCTTTGAAATTATCGGCTTAGCCTTGATTTTTGCCTTTTATTTAATGTTTGTTTTACAAGCTTTAATGATAATTTTGTTAGAACGTAAGAAAATTAAAAATTTTAAGTTTAAAAACTACATAGGTACAATTTTTGTGTTTCCATTTTTTATGGTTTATGACTGTATTACAATCTTTTTTGGGGTTATAACGAAACCAAAATGGAAATCAATAAAACGAAACAAATTGTAGACAAGTTAATCATTTAATATTAATATTAAATGCGCA
>CAVEUG010000076.1:0-13407 GCA_963618895.1 Slackia isoflavoniconvertens
AAGATGAAGTCGTTGTTCGCTTTGGTTTTAGAGATGCAATCTTTAAAACTGATGGCTTCTATTTAAATAATAAAAAAATAAAAATTATTGGTCTCAATAGACATCAAGCCTATCCTTATGTCGGCTATGCAATGCCAAAAGGAGCCCAAGAAGATGATGCTTTAATTCTTAAAAATGAGATTGGTGTTAACGCAGTTCGTTGTTCTCACTATCCACCAAGCGACCATTTCTTAGCCAAATGCGACGAAATTGGTTTACTTGTTTTTGATGAAGTTCCTGGTTGGCAACATATTGGTCAAGAGAAAGAATGGCGTGAAAATTTCTGGGATTTCATCAAAAGAATGGCTTTAAAAGATAGAAATTTCACTTCTATTATTGCTTATGGTGTTCGTATTGATGAATCACCAGATGATCATGAATTATATTCAAAAGCAAATGAAATTATTCATGAACTTGATCCATATAAGCAAACAACAGGCGTTAGAAACTTCAAAAATAGTGAATGCTTGGAAGATTTTTATTCATATAACGATTTCTCTTGCGGAGATGAAATTCATGGATTTGATGACCCAAAAACTATTCATAAAGATGGAAAACCTTATATTGTTACTGAATGCATGGGGCACACAAAACCTACCAAGAACTATGATCATGAAGCATATAGAGTTTCAACTGCTTTAAGATATGCTCGTATAGTTGATGATTGCTATAAATATCAAAATATGTGTGGTTTCTTTGGCTGGTGTGCCTTTGATTATAATACTCATAAAGATTTTGGATCTGGTGATCATATTTGTCATCATGGCGTTTACGATATGTATAGAAATCCAAAAATTTCTAGCGCAATTTTTAAAGCTCAAAACACTAAAGAACCATACTTAGAAGTTTTAGGAAATCAAAATATTGGTGATTATTGTGCAGCAATTTTTGGTTATATTTATGTTGCAACTAATCTTGATTATGTAGATTTTTATATAAATGAAGAATATATAAGTAGATTTTATCCAGACAAAAAAGATTTCCCAAATACACCACATCCTTTAATTAAGATTGATGATTTAATTGGTGATAGAATTGAAGAAAAATTTAGCAAAAAAGATTTAAAACTCCTTAAAGATGGCTTTAATTATGTAGCATTCCATGGTTATGGAAAACTTCCATTGAAATACGCACTTATCATGGCAAGAGTTCTTATTCATACTAGAAAACCTATTTCTTATTTCATGAATTTATATACTAAATACGTTCAAAATTGGGGAAGCGAATCAACTGGTTATATTTTTAAAGGATATAAAGATGGAAAAGAAGTAATTGTTAGAAGAGTTGGACCATCAATGGGTTTTGAATTAAGTTATGATGTTAAAAACAATCCAATAAAGATTGATGAATCATATGATGTTACTAGAGTTTCAATTAGACACTTAGATCAAAATGGTTCTTTAATGAACTATTCATTCATCCCTCTTGAACTATCAACAAATAGCAATATAGAAGTCATTGGTCCAAAAGTTGTTTCATTGCAAGGCGGTCAAATCTCAGTCTATGTTAAAGGTCTTAAAAAGGGAAAAGGAAAACTTACTCTTAAGAGTCAATTTGGAACAAAAGATCTTGAAATAGATGTAAAATAATCAAATAAAATCATCCGCGATACAAAATTTTCACGGATGATTTTTTAATGATTGAAGCAATTATGTTCTATTTTTTGCTTTCTTCAATATTTTTCTTTTGGGCTATTTCATCGCACATATTTTTATAATATTTTTCATCAATGAAATAAAACTTTTTGATTAATAAATAGGAAATAATAAATAAAATTAATGGGATAACACACATGAAGAATTTAAGCCAAATTAATTGTGCAAAATTAATATTTGCTATTAATTTATCAGCTTCAGAAATAACTTCATTTTCGGTTATCTCCCCTAAACCTTTTTTAATTTCTAATGTACTAATTCCACTACTTACCGAGTATAAAGCAGTAGCCGCTAAACCAATAAATGTCACACCATTCATAATTGCGCCCGAAATCTTAGCGGTTAAAGGCCTTAAAGAGAATATGACAGCTTCTTTTCTTTCGCCAGTAGTGTATTCGTTATATTCAATTGTGTTAGTCATCATAACAATTAAAATCAAATAGAAAATACCTTGACCTGCAAAAATAAAGATTCCTAATATCGATAGAATTGCAAGATCTAAATATTTAAGACCTGTTCCAGCTTTTACATACTCAGAAAAGCCAAGAACTAATCCTTCATTATTTAAAGGAAGATCGTAGAAGAAAAATATAACATAACCAATAGCTAAAATATAAAAACTAATTTTGAATAATTGATTACGGTTAAATTTTTTAATAAGGACTGGGAACAAACATTGAGCAATAATTGTTCCTAAAGCATATGCAACTGTAAAATAAGTCATAATACTTCCACCAGTTCCATATCCATAAACATAATAAAAATAATTCAAACCAAAACCATTTAAAACAGCTGAACCAATGTAATATACGCACATAACAATGGTTGCAATTCTTACTTGACTATTGTTCTTTAAAATCTTGAACATATCAGTAAATTTAGCTTCTTCTTCCTTTATTCCATCATCTCTAGCATGTTCTTTACAGAAGAAGAATAAAATTACTTGAGAAACGGCAAAAGCAATAGCAATAATAAGAGCAATTATCGAATAAGTTTGAACTGCATTTCCTGCAACGACCATAGGAATAATTCCACCTGCAGCAAAAGCACCAACAGAAGCACAAATACTAACAAGTGTTGTAATATCATTACGTTCTTTTTCTTCGCTGGATAAACTTGGAAGCATGCTCCAATATCCAATATCATTCATGGTGAATGTGAAATCCCATAATAAATAGAATATACCAAAAGCAATTACATAGAACCATCCACCTGGTCTTAATGTAAACATCAAATATAAAACAACAGCATTTGTTAAACCACCGATTAAAATCCATGGTTTGTATTTTCCTGTTTTAAAGTGAGTCTTTTCTACAATCCAACCCATAATTGGGTCATTAAAACCATCCCAAATCTTAAGCACAACAATGATTGCAGTAATTACACCCATTTGAGCATAATATAACGCATCATTTCTTACTGCTCCACTTGCAATATTCCATTCCCATCCATAACCTAATGGTGCACAAAATTGTACAAATGTCATGAAAAATAATGAAACAAGTTGATAGGCAGCATCACGACAAATAGTTCCTGCTGGATACAAAAATTTAGTACCTTTTGGTACCTTTCCACCAGTAAAAGTATCTGTTACTTTCATATGAAAAACCTCTCTATAAATAAATTCTATTCTCTAATCGAAACAAACACAAACGATATTTATTCGATTAAATCTAGTAAAACAATGAAATTGTATATAAATTGTTCTATAATCTTCAAAGAGGTGAATTTTATGGGAAAAAATGGTAAAAACTCAAAAACCGTTGAAAAAGTCCGATATTTAGACGAGTTTTTGAAGAGCCAAGATCTAGATATGGCCATAATCCTCCATACTTCTAGAAAGACTATTAATAGTTTCTACAGAGATAAAGACTTATTTAATAGTGTTTGGCTCAGTAAACTTTCAAAGTATTTTTTGAACGTTAAGCACAAAGATTTAATTGATGATTCTGTTGATGTTAAGGATTTGCCTGACTATACAGATTTATTGATTCAACAAAAAACAAAGAAAATTAGAATCTTAAATAAGTTCTTAAAAGATAAAGAAAATATTGATCTTTATAGAGCAATCTCTGTAAGTCAAAACAAGATGTCAAATTATCTTTCAGGACACACGATTCCATCAAGGCGAGTTCTTACACGAATTGCAACTTACTTCTTCTTAGATAATAAGATGATGCTTGATGATTCAGTCGAACTTCCACCACTTGATAAAATTATTCTTGATGAAGATTTAGTTTCAATTCAAAGAAATGATGTCGAATCTCAACTTGAAAAAAACAAAACTAAACACTATGTTTCAAGAAATTGGAGAGTTCTAGGATATAAAAAAAGAGTTAAATTAATTGTTAACCTAGTTTTAGTTGCTCTTCCTCTTGTTGCATACACAAGCTATTGTGCATATAAAATAATAAATAATAGGAATGAAACCTACGAAAAATATCAAAAAAATATCGAAAAGAATCCTTCCTTACCTGATGAGGACATAAAAAATATGCCAGAAGATGAAGTCCATACAGATGTAAAAATTGGTAGCCAACTCCACAATATCAATTCAGTTAATGCAAACGATTCGTCATATAAAGTTGAAATGCGCGTTTGGTTCGATTTCAACCAACTTGAATATCATGAAATGTTCTATAAAAAATATAATAATTGCTCAATAACTGAATCTCCATATTCCGAACATGACAAGAGTTTATGGAGTCAAGATAAATGGTATTACAATAAAGAAACTGGGGAATTCCAAGAAGTTGCCGATAATGTTCCTGATGTAATTCAAATGGAAGACGTTACAATCACAGATCCAAAAGATGGTGTCGTTAATCCATTATATTTACTTGAAACTTCAATGTATCCAGGAACAACATCAAGTAATGTTTATCCAACAAATCAAAATATGTGGATTGTTGGAAATGGTGATTTTGATGCAGATACTCATCTTATTGAAATGGAAAGATCATACACTTTAACCAATAAAGAAACTGGGGAAAAAGAATTTAGAACTTTTCAAAAATCATCTTTTATTGCAACTATCACTAAAAAATTTGATAACCCACGTTATCCACTTGATAGTGTTCAATTCCATATCTACATTCTTCCAATGCAACTTACAACGGAATATGTAAGATATGTTCCAACAGATATTATTGATTTATCTAGCGCTCAAACTATTGGAAATGAAATCAATAACAAGAATTATACTTGCTCAATTGATGAAAATGTCTATAAAACTGGAGTATCTCCATATTTTGCAATTACTGGAGGATACAAATTAATCCAAAACGATAAATTTGATTCCTTGGTTTATGGCATAAGTTACTATAAAGATAATGATCAACAATTATTAAGTAGAACTGAATACGAAATTATCGTAAGAGCAAATAGAGAAGGTTTATCCTTATTCTTACAAGCATTTATTAACTTATTCTCAATCATCATTTGGATTACAATTGCCTTCTATAATCAAGCTTATAATTCAGAAGATGCAATCGGAATGCTTGGAACTGGACTCTTTGGTGCAATTTCATCTATCCTTGTTGGAATCTCAATGATAAGTGATGCAAATATATTCTCTCTCATAACAATGGTTAATATATTCACGCTTGCAGTTATTATGATTATGACTTGGGAATCCATTGCTGCAAAACGTGCTAAAGTCTTAAATGATAAAGTAGCTATTGCTTATAGAGGAATTAAATTAAGAGTACTCTTTATATTACTCGCAGTTTCAACATTAATTATGTTTATTGGTCTTCCAATCGCTTCCTACATTTGGGAATTTGGAGCTGCACTACTATAAACTAAAAAATAACGATTTTGGACCAGTGAAAACTGGTCTTTTTAAATGTTTCATAAATGAAAACCAAACATTCATTTTTGAACATACTTGTTTCACATATGAAATACTCACGAAACAAGGCATAAAAAAAGCTTGTCGATTTTGGCAAGCCTTCCATTCTTTTGCTTTTTGATTATTCGCCAGCAAATGTCATGTGATGGAATATTAAGCACCAGATTAAATCAACCCAGCCCCAAATTAATCCAAAGAAAGTAACTAAGATAGCAAGAATAATTCTCCATACACTCTTTCTTTGAATTGCATTGTCCCAACGAACCAATACTTCAACTACCCAGTTAACTACAGGAATTAAGAGTAAGAGAATTTGGATGATTCTTGGTTCTTTGTTAAACCATTTAGCCATAATTAAAGTTCTCCTTTGCGTAAGATTATAGAACAATTAATCATTTAAATAAATATTTTCTTAACATCATTTTCGTTAAAACATATATAATGACTATAAAATATATTAGTTTTATATTTGACATATTAATATTTTATTAATATATTATTAATATGGAAAAACAAGAAAATTCACTTATTACTATTAATGTAGACAAAAAAACTAAGGATGAAGCAAACGAAGTTTTTAGAAACCTTGGTTTAAACATGTCTAGTGCAATAAACATTTATTTAAAAGCATGTATAAAAACAAATGGAATACCATTTATGCTTCAAAACGATAATCCTAACAGCAATAAGTGAGCACTGCTCATTCGTATATAGTCGTGCTGTACAAAACTAAAACCCAGCTAGTCCTCCGCTGGGTTTTAGTTTATTTTTCCATGAAATCAACTATCTTTTGTTCTAATTCTTCAGTATCAGCCGCATAATTTGGGTTGTTTGCTTTTATATGCTCCCACCAAGAAGGATTAGAAAATAATACACTGATTATATTTGCTCCTGCCTTTTTAGCGTCTTTAATATCTTGTAAGCTATCTCCAATATAAAGTAGATCACTTGTTGGTGTATTAAAATCTTTAGAAACTTGTTCTAATAGTTTATCTTTAACTGAACCTTCTGTTGATCCACCATAAAATCCAACAAAATAACTTTTTAAATTCAAATCTTGAAGCGAAATTAAAGCTGTTTCAATACTTCTTCCTGTTAAGAAAATTAATTTATATCCACGCATCAAAAGATTATCAAGCATATCTTTCATACCGGGGAATAATTTTATATGATTGTGAGCCTCATTTTTGTATAACTCCAAATATTCTTGCCATAATTTTGGATCATATTTATCACCAAATGCTCTCATTAAATATCCTTCTTCAGTTGGACCGCTTAATTTATTAAAAAGTTCCATATCCATATGAATGCCAAGATTTTTGTAAAAGAACACATCAAAAGAATAAAAGATAAAATCAAAACTATCAGCTAACGTACCATCAAAATCAAAACAAATATATTTCATATTTACCTCTTTAAAACCTCAACAATTTCACCAATATAAAAAGTATGTAATTGCCCGTTTTCTCCATAAATTTTATCTACTATTGACTTATCATGGAAATTTTCTTTTTTAAAATCATCCGAATAAATCTTTCTTAAAATGAAAACTAAATTTGCTTCGTTGAAATATTTACATTTATCTTCATTAATATAATGAAAATCAACTTTTCCAACTTTATCTTCGTCCCTTCCTGAATGAGTACCTAAATATAAAGTTTCTTTTTTATGCTTTTCATCAAAAAAGTTAATTGAAAAATATTCAGAATCTTCGATAAATTCATGAGAAAATCTTTCTGGGCGAACATAAGCAATCATAATTGGTTTACCCCATAGTTCACCATAAGATCCCCAAGAAATAGTTAAGCAATTACTTGATCCATCTTTTTTAGAGGCCACTAACACTGCCCATTCTTTATCAAACATCTTATTAGCGTCAAATGTGATATCATCTAACCTTATCTTTTTAAATTCATTCATATGTGACTTACCTCACAAATATTTTACTCTAATAAATATAAAAATTCATTTAAGATAATTAATATTTTTTGCGTTAAATTTATTGTTTTTTATCAATAAATGCTTGATTTAGACCACATTTCTCTATATTATTATCACGTACGTAGAAAGAGATGCGCTCGCTTCTCACCAGATTCACGAGGTGAATTGGTCAATCAAGCTACTAAATTAGATTTTGTTTAATGAGCGCACTACTTCTAGGTTAGTGTGTTTTTTTATTTTTAGGAGGTAGTAATTTATAGCTACAAATAATATCAATCCAAATATGGATCGAAAGCCAAAGTATGACAAATATAATGGCGACATTGTTAATGAAAGAATTCGTTTCCCACAAGTTCGTTTAATTGGACCTGATGGAGAACAACTCGGAGTTGTTAGTCGTTTTGATGCAATGAAGAAGGCTGAAGAATATGAATTAGACTTACTTTGCGTCGCACCTAATGCAAATCCACCAGTTTGTAAATTAATTGATTATGGAAAATATCGTTTCGAGCAACAAAAGCAAGAAAGACAAAACAAAATCAATTCAAAGAAGAAGATTATTGAACTTAAAGAAATTCAACTTACACCTCAAATTGGCGAACATGATTTATTAACAAAAGTCAAAGCAGCAACTAAATTCTTACAAGAAGGAAATAAAGTCAAAGTCGGCGTCCGTTATAGAGGCAGACAAATGGCACACATTGACGTAGGAGAAGCAGTTTTAAATAAATTCTTAGACTACGTTAAAGATTATGGTACTGTTGATGGCAAACCAAGTCTTGATGGAAGATGGTTATCTTGCATCGTAAACAGCAAAACAAAAAAGTAGGAAGAGAAAGGAACTAAGTTTATGCCAAAAATGAAAACAAAACGTGCCTTAGCAAAGAGAATTAAAATCACTGGCACAGGAAAAATTAGAAGACATCACGCTTATGTCAGCCACATTATGAGACATAAGTCAACAAAGCAAAAGAGACATTTAATGAAACAAACAGCTGTCAGTAAGTCAGATGTTAAGAGAATTAAATATCTCATTCAAGAATAGTAGGAGGTAGCAAAAATGCGTGTTAAAGGCGGAAATGTTACACATTTAAGAAGAAAAAAGATTTTAAAACAAGCTAAAGGTTACTTCGGAAGCAAACACTTATTATTCAAAACAGCTAAAGAACAAGTCATGCATAGTAATAGATATGCATATGTCTCAAGAAGAGATAGAAAAAATGACTTTAGAAAATTATGGATTAAGAGAATCAATGCTGCTTGCAGAATGAATGATATTTCATATAGCAAATTCATGCATGGTTTAAAACTTGCTAAAATCGATGTTAACAGAAAAATGTTAAGCGAAATTGCAATTCACAATCCAGAAGATTTCAAAGCTTTAGTTGCAGTTGCTAAAAAAGCTAAATAGTTTGATTCTAATTACCGCTATTAATTTAGCGGTTTTTATTTGCGATAAATTAAATGCACAACCGCACTACTATCGATTTAATCGTTACTTTTGCATTATAAATATTTAATTAACTCACTTAAAAAATACTTTTAAAGAAGCATCTAACAAGTTATCATATTTACATAAGAATTTTTCCAAATGGAGCGCAAAATATGGCTAAAGAAAAAATAAAAACAAATAATGTTTCAATAAAAACAGAATTAGGTTTGATAAAAGGTATTGAAAAAGATAATTGTTATGCTTTTTTAGGAATTCCTTTTGCAAAAGCTAAAAGATTTGAATACGCAAAAGAAGTTGATAATCTTGGAAAAGAATTTGATGCAACTAAATTTGGGGATGCGTGTATCCAAAAAAGATGCTATTACGAACATCTTGAAGTGCCTGAAAGAATGTTCTATCACAAAGAATTTCGTGATGGGCTTAATTTTTCGTATTCAGAAGATTGCTTAAATTTAAATATTTATACTCCAAAAGAAAAAGGCGAATACCCTGTTATTGTCTTTATTCATGGTGGAGGTTTTGATAGCGGTGCAAATTCAGAAAGTGGATTTGATGGAAATGCTCTTGCAAAACTCGGTATCGTAACTGTATTTATTCAATATCGTGTTGGAGTTTTTGGCTACTTTACCCACGAAGAAACTTCAAAAGAATTTGGGCATGAAGGAAACTTTGGCTTCGATGATCAAGTGACTGCTCTTAAATGGGTCAAAAAACATATACAAGATTTTAATGGAGATCCAAATAATGTGACAGTTATGGGGCAAAGTGCTGGAGCCATGTCTATCCAATGTATGATTCTTTCTAAAAAATGCACTGGTTTATTTGAAAAAGCAATTATGATGTCAGGAGCTGGACAATTCCCATCAATGGCTACTTCTAAACCAGTTGAGGAAAGAAGGGAATATTGGTTGGATGTCATGAAAGAATGTGGTTGCTCCACTATCGAAGAATTTAAGAAAATTGAACCTAAAAAGATTTTTGATGCTTTAGAAATTGTTAAACCAAGAAGAAAAGATAATCAAATTTCTACAATGACAATGATCGATCATTATTATCTTGAAAAATCCCAAGAAAAATTATTTAAAGAATTAAATAATGTTCCTACAATAATTGGATTTACAAATAATGACATGTATACCTTCATTATTTCATCAATGGCACTTAAATATTCAAATATGAATAATGCATATTGTTATTATTTTGATGTTGATGCAAAAGGTGATAATAATCAAGCTTTCCATTCATCAGATATTCGTTATGTATTTGGAACATTAAAAGAATCTTGGAGACCATACGACGAGAAGGATGAAAAAGTTTCTCAAATAATGATGCAATATATTGCTAACTTTGCTAAGAATTGCAATCCAAACGGAAATAATCTTCCATTATGGAACATTAAAAAAGGTAAAGCCCTCCATATAACTCTTGATGAAATAAAAATGGATAAACCAAAGAAATTTAAATTAATCAAGAATACATTTGCTGGAGATCCAAAATGAAATACCAACATAAATTTATCATAAATGAAAAAACATCGGCTAGCAGAACATATTTTGCTGATGGAAAATATGTTCAATTAGATTTTTTTGAGCATATGATGCGTGTTGCAATATATAGCAAAAAAGAAAATCTTTTCCCAACTTTTGCAATTTGCCCTGGAACGTCAATAATGCCAAAACATGGCAGAAATCGTTTATCAATTGAAGGATTAAAATTAATTGATCAAAATTCCGATACAGAATTCAAAATTGATAAAATAGATATAAAACTTGATTTAAATAATTTTATTCTCCACTACTATAAAGATGGTAAAAAATTCTTTTCTGATAGAGAAATTTTAGCCTACAATTTTGATGAAGAAATGGGGAAAGGCAGCCATCACTATTTATCTAGAGAAAAAGACGAACATATTTATGGTTTAGGCGATAAAACTGGTCCTATAAACAAAAATCTTTATTCTTTTAAATTGGAAACTTTTGATGCACTCGGGTTTAATGCAAATAAAAGTGACCCATTATATAAACAAATTCCATTTTATATTTGCAAGAATAGCGTTGGAAGTTATGGAATATTTTATGATACATATTCAAATGGCGAAATAGATTTTGGTCGCGAACATAATAACTATTACGACATATATAAACACTTTTATTGTGAAGAAGATTCTTTAGTTTATTATGTTATTTTTGGAACTGTAGAAGAAATAGTTGAAAGATTTACATACTTAACCGGCAAATCATTCTTGCCTCCAAAATGGAGTTTTAAATATTGTGGTTCAACTATGGCTTATACTGATTCAAAAAATCCAATTAAAGAACTTAATGGATTTATTGATAAATGCAAGGAATACAATATTGATTGTGGAGGATTTTATCTTTCAAGCGGATATACTCAAATTGGCGACAAACGATGTGTCTTCCATTGGAACAAAGAAAAATTCCCTGATCCAAAAGGATTTGCTAATGATTTTTTAAAACTTGGCATTAATTTTTTACCAAATATTAAACCAGCATTCCTAACAACACATCCATTATATGAATATATAAAAAATAAAGGATGGTTCTTGCATTATATAGATGGCAGTCCATATGTTTTTCCTTTTTGGGGAGGAATGGGTAGTTATCTAGATTTCACAAATGATGAAGCTTATGACTTTTGGACCAAATGTGTAAAAGAAAATTTAGTAGATTTAGGCTATTGCTCAATTTGGAACGACAATAACGAATACGATATCCACGATGAAGAAGTTTATGCAAATGGATTTGGTCATCCAATAAAAGCTAAACTAATTAGACCGTTATTTTCTTTATTAATGTGCAATGCTTCAAACGAAGCCGTTGATAAAACTAAACGACACATGGCTGTAACAAGATCAGCCTCAGCTGGTTTTCAAAGAGTCACTCAAACTTGGACAGGAGACAATAACACTTCATTTGAAGACTTTAGAGGAAATCATAAAATGGCAATGACTTCTGCTTTAACTGGTTTTGCATTTATTGGACAAGATATTGGTGGATTTGCAGGCGAAAAACCTAGTGAAGAATTATTTTTGCGTTGGATTGCTTATGGAATTTTTACACCTAGATTTACTTTGCATTCTTGGAACCCTGATGGTTCATCAACAATGCCATGGTTATATCCAAACTTAAAAGATAAGGTAATTACTTTATTTGAACTCAGAAAAACATTATTACCTTATTTATATAGTGCTGCTATGAATGCTGTTGAATTATATCACCCAATGATTTACCCAGTTTTTCTTAAATATCCATCTTTTGATGAAGAATCAGATCTTTATTTCTGCGGCGACAACATTTTAAGTGCTCCTATTTTTGATAAAGGCGCAACTAAAATTACAGTAAATCTTCCTAATGGAAATTGGTATTTTAATGAAGATAGATTATCAGGAACACATACGTTTGAAAATAATCCCGGTGATCTTCCAATTTATTTTATTAAAGAAGGAAGTGTCTTGCCATTATTAAAAGAAGATAAAGTTATATTTAATATCTATCCGCTAGAAAAAGGGGCTTTCTCTTATAAATATTATGAAGATGATAGCACTCTAGAAAATCCTTATAAATTAATAACCGTTGAATCAAATGAAAATGAAGTTGTTATCGAAGGGATTTCAGATATAAGTCTAATTAATTTAATAGACTTTAAAGCTAGAAAATTAAAACTTAGAAATTAAATATTTCCAAATCATCCAATTATTTGCATCTAAACAATGCCATTGGATGATTTTTTATTCGGTCAACGATTTCATTATCATTAAATAGACAACTAGGAGCATAATTTTTATTATTAAATTCATTTATAAATGTAATTTCAGAATTATCAAAAACAAGTAAACCATAAATAAATTCCTTCACCTCTTTAATTGCAATAGAATAATCAAATTTATCTTCTTTCGATAACATTGGTCTTAACATTCTAAAGAAATCTCTTTTTGTCAATGCATCAATTCTTTCGCTTTTATAATCTAACAAATTTATATCACCACTTAAACAATTATAAAAAATGAAACATTTCCTTAATAAATTTAAATCAGTAATGATATCTTGGTGAATTAAATTATATACATCATAAACATCTCTTGGTTTAGCTCTATTTACTAATGCGCCTAATTTGCTCCCGAATAACTCGTGTTCGTTTAAAACATTTATTCCTATATTATTCTTATAAAAGTTTAAATTTATAAACATACTTCTTACTGGTAAAATATGACTTCTATCCATATAATTTATATCCAATTTTATGATATCTTTATTGTTTGCATTGTTTATATAATCAAATACTAAAGAATCAAGAGCATAATGTCTTTTACTTAAAACCGAAAAATTATATCCCCTCTTTTGCAACTCATCTTTAAGAAAACTATTAATAATATTTTTATCAGCAATCATTTCCTCTTTCGTACTTCCAATATAATCAAGATCAATATCAACCGATAATCTTGGCAT
>CAVEUG010000076.1:13460-17759 GCA_963618895.1 Slackia isoflavoniconvertens
ATATTATCTTTTATAAAATGTGTTTCATATTCAATCTCTTTAATTCTTTTCGTTGTGAAATCTACCATCAAAAACCTCCTTTCAAATTATATTTTTTGGTGCGTAAACTCGCCATTTTTTGTCGTAAACAAATTCACTTTTTTTATTTTCTCTTATGTCGTCATTAAAACTAGAAATTTTTTTCTCGCAAGTATTATAGAATTTTTTTGTTAAATATTTTGGTTTGATTAACGAAAACAAATATCCAGCTTTTTTGTATAAAATCTTTTTATTATATTTTTCTAAATAATCTAACAATTTATTTTCATCGGCATTTTTAATCATTAATAAAGCTTGATACACTTCCTCTAACCCTCCGCACAATAGAGTTTTATCTAGACAATCAATTATTGTCCTTTCTAAATCAGTAACTCTAATTTTCGACACATTATTATATTCAACAACTCCCCCATTAAAAGGAACTTTATAAAATTGAAATTCAAGATTTTCTATTATCATAGAAGAATATCTCTTATAAGCAACAATATGAACGTCACTATAAACTTGTGTTGCAAGGCCATAGAACTCAAGAGCTGTATGATATGCAATATAACAATTTTCATATAATGAACACGCTAATTCATATCTATTAACAAATATATCATTATTTAAAGGATTTATTGTTGCATACAAACCACCTTTAATTTTTTTAATTTTATTAGAATCTTCTAATCTTTTTAAAGCTCCAAATAAAGCCGATTCTGAATTGAAATCTTTTTTTATTTCGCTCACTCTTAATAATGGTTGGTTTAAAAATATATATTTATTCATAAAATCTTATAGTTATTTTGCACTAAAACTACTTATTTTTCAATAGTTTTAGTGCATATTTACTTTTGAAATTACTTTCTGTTTTTTATTAAAACTTGCATTTTAACGCTACTTTCGTGCTTATTTAGTAAGTAGAATTTGTATCAAACTTTAATCATTATTTCCATTTTAAGTCAAAATCCTTCCTCCTTATTTTGCATTTCGGCTCCCCATCTTTCCAAAAAACAATTCCTTCAATATAGTTATCAGTTAGATATTTCTTAATTCCTTCATAGGTTCTTTCAACATCTATAACTTCAATTTCATGACGAACCAGCACATCCTTTTCTAAGTTATATGGATTGCTACTAAAGTGCGGACCAATTGCTTCATATGTTCCATCAAAGATTGTCGATTTATCAGTATTTTTATAAGCTTCGACTAACCATAAATCAGATGGGGCTTTTTCATCAACTTTTACCCAGTGTGGCCAATGAGTCGTAATTGGATCTGGCTTTTCTTGGCATGGTATTGCTCCTTCAGGTGGTTTCTTACCATTTTTTGCATCATATCTCTTATAAAAAACGCCATTAATAATTGCGGTTGCACTGCCATCAATTTTAACTGTTGCAATTCCTTCCCCATTTAAAACCCATTCCATTCCTGGATTAACTTCTTTACTAACAACTTGTTTATGATTTTCTAAATCAATTTTCTTAAATAATGTTGGTATTTTTTTCATAATTTCCCCTCCTTGTAAAATAAATTAAGTCTTATGAAAATATATTTTCTAATTTATATTATTATCTAGAATTAATATAAATTTGAATTCGTTTTTTGTATTTTAAAAGATTTCATATATGAAAATAAAGTGCTAAAAATGGCTTAATATAGGCATTTTTTTAAAATGTTTGACCTAGAGAAAGAAAAATCATACGTGCACTTTTTTAAAAATTATAAAAACTAATGTTATCTTAATTTCCATACAAAAAATTGGTAATTTTATAATGAAAATTACCAATTTTAAAACGCCTTTAATATCATAACTTGAACATTTTCTAATTAATATTTGTTACATTGCCAACATATAATGGGATATTGTTATTATCATAAATTACATAAATAAATGGACGGTCTAATTTAATGTTGTAGTATGAATACTCATCAACTCCGGCAGAACCATCTACTCCAGCATAAGTAACTGTTTTAACTAGTGTTCCAGTTTCATTAAAATCAATTTGATTATATTGTTTTAAAAAACTTATATATTGGTTGTAAGGATAATTTGCATAAACGTCAGGGAAATTATTTTCTTCAGGACTAAATACTGTTTCAAATCCCATATCTTTTAAAATACCTTTTAAATCAATATTTGAAATTTTAGAAAATTTAGGAAATGAAAGATTGATTATTGCATATTTATAATTTTCTTTGTTAATAGTAAAAATGTCATTATCACCAATTGCTTCCAAAGTAGGAGTGTTAGATGACCTAGAAATAATATATTTGATTTTATATCCATTTTCATATCTGTCAAAAAATGAATAATAATCATTAGTTTCTTCTATAACGCTACCATAACTATGTCTCATAAAAGTGGCATTTTTAGCTCCCTCAGTTCCAATAAAATAATCTTCAAAATTATCTGTATCATTCACAGAATATGACCATTTGTTCTTAAAATATAGTAAGGAAAATAAATACATCATTGTATCATCGCTTAACCCTAAATCATCAGTAGAAATTGTGGAATCACTATCAAGCCTATTATTAATCCATTCGATAATTTTTGATAAATTTTCCTTTGTAAAATTCATTGAATAAGCTTCAACAAAAGAGTCAGATAATTTTTGGATGTATTCTTTGTTTAATGTGTAATCAGCATTAAAAAATACTGAATTATAAATTTGAGTTGTAGCATTGTCTCCAATATAAAAATTATTTTTAAAAACTTTTTTAAGTTCATTAATTCGTTCTTCTTTTTTACATCCAAGAATTCTATCAAATTCACCATTTAGTTTTGTCGATGAAGAAATAAGCGAGATATTATTCATTTCAAAATATAAACTTAATGGAGAAATAGTAAAATAATCTGAATTATTCTTAATTGCACTTATAAATAAACTTTGCGAGAAATTTGTGATTGCTGTTATAAAATCTTCATCTAAAGACTCATTACCTCTTGAAGATGGATAAGTTATTGAATTAAGCATCTTTAACGATTCATCTTCCATAATTTTCTTATCATTTAAAGAGTAAGTCTTTGTTGGATATGATTTTGATTTATAAGTTTCATACATTCCATCATCTTTTTTGTTACCTTTATCGTCAGTATCCTTATTTTGATTTAACGCACTAAACGTAACCGTCCCAGCGATTGCAAGTATTAAAAAAGCAGAACTTAAAGAAAGCACTAATGGTACAATCTTTTTTTGCTTTTTATAAGTTTTAGGTTCTAATTTAATTTCCTTTTTAACTTTTGAAAAGTCGCCTTTAAAATTAGTGTTTTCATTAATAAAATTATCAAATTCATCTTTCTTTTTCATAAATTAACTCCATCGCTATTAAGAAATTTTTTAATAGCATAAAAATACATTGAAGAGACTTTCTTTTCTTTAAAATTTAATTCTTTTGCAAGTTCATTGAATGTATAACCTTCAAGCGCGTGTTTTATAATAACTTCAACCTCAATTGGGTTTAAGCAATCATTAAGTCTTGAAATAAGATCATTATAATTGACAGATGAAGTTATATTATCAACTCCTTGAAATTCTACTTCCTCAATTTCTAGTGGAAGTTTTTTCTTTTTAAGAAAATCTAGCGCAACATTATTTGCAGTTTTTAATAGATAATACTTAAAAGAAGAATCAATCGAATAAATGTTATTAAAGACTTTTATAAAAGAATCATTAGCTAAATCTTCAATATCTTCAGTATTTGAAACATATTTAGATATAGCAAAGCAAACCAATTTATAGTATTTGTCATACAAAACACTAAAATAATCTGCCAAAGCTGATAAATCCCCGTTTCTAATCAGCTTTTTTAGTTCTTTATCCTCACTCATAAGAAAGCCTTCACATAATAAGACGAATTTGTTTAATAAATTCCTTAACTAATTTTAAAATTTAACATATATAAATGAAAGAGGAGTTGAACTTTATGGGTTAATTATTACATTTATCTTTCAAAGATTGTAATTTGCTTTATTGTTAAACTGAATAAACGTAATTTATGTCAGAAAATTAATCCCTTATCATTACTGATATAAGCGCCAATAGATATATAAGATTCTTTAAAATCAAATACACAATTATTTTTCTCCCAACGATTAATTCCACTATTAGTAAAACCTAAACTATCCATGGTTTTTGAAATATCCTCTTGTGAAGAAGATAACGTTAGACCATAAACATTAATATTTGGATCTGTTATATCAATTCCAGTAATAAAATATCCTCCATCTGAATAATCAGGATATGATGTAACGGTATAAACAACATGTATTTC
>CAVEUG010000077.1:0-4440 GCA_963618895.1 Slackia isoflavoniconvertens
CTTGATAAAGAGACTGGTTTAATTATTTTAGATAGAGTTTTATATACATCTACACATTATCCACATAATTATGGTTTTATTCCTTGTACATATGCTGGAGATGGGGATCCTCTAGATGTTTTAGTTATGTGTCAAGAATCTCTTGCTCCATTAACTTTAGTACGTTGTTATCCAATTGGGGTTGTTCAAATGGTTGATCAGGGAAAACCTGATGAAAAAATTATTAGTGTTTGTTATGATGACCCAGATTTATTTCAATATAGAGATATTAAAGATCTTCCAATACATATGCTGAATGAAATTTCTCATTTCTTTAAAGTTTATAAACAATTAGAAGGCAAAACTACTACGGTTACAACTATATTAGGTAGAAAAGATGCTGAAAGAATCATCAAAGAATCTATAGATAGATTTGATGAAAAAATTGGCAATAAATAGAAATCTATTATAAATTCTTATGTTTGTAAACGGCTAGTTATAAGATTTTAAATTTGTTGTGTATTTTTCAAAACTTTTAGTTTCTAATGTGAATTATGGCGTTTTTGACTTTTTAATATAGAAAGGAATGTTTTAATATTATAAAATATCAAAGTTAAAATTAAGGAGCAAGAATTATGAGCGATATGCAAAGTACTTTAAAAGAATATGTCAAACAAGCAACTTTAAATGTTTATCAAAATGAAGAGTTTGTTGAAGACATTGTTGTTGAAATTCCACGTGATCCAGATATGGCTGACTATGCAACAACAATCGCAATGCGTCTTGCTAAACCCTTAAAAACCAATCCAATGGTTATTGCTGAAAAAATTGTTGAAGAACTTAAAAAAGTTGCAAAAGATTATGAATCAATTGAAGCTGTTAGACCTGGATTTATTAACTTTAAAATGAAAAAGAGTGCATTAGCGGATTCAATTAATGGAATTATTAATGCTGGCGAAAATTATGGTAAAAATGATACAGGCAAAAATGAACCAAAGATTAATCTTGAATATGTGAGTGCGAATCCTACTGGTGATCTTCACGTTGGACATGCTCGTGCAGCTGCATGGGGTGATTCAATTGCTAGACTCATGTTAGCCAGTGGTTATGATGTTTTAAGAGAATATTATATTAATGATGCTGGTCATCAAATTGATATGTTAGGTGAATCATTGATTGCTAGATATTTCGAACATTTTGGTAGAAATGATTACCCAATCCCAGAAAATGGGTATCATGCTCAAGATATTGTTGATATTGCAAATCAAATTGCCGAAAGAGATGGCGATAAGTGGCTTAATGCTGATCCAAAAGAAAGACTCGATTATTTTAAATCAACTGGTAAAAAACTTGAACTTAAGAAAATTGAAGATGATTTAAGAAATTTCCGTGTCGAGTTTGATTCTTGGATGCCAGAATCATATTTCTACGAAAATAATGATGCTCGTATTAAAAAATGTTTGGAAGATATGAAAGAAAAAGGTGTTTTGTACGAGCAAGAAGGCGCCTTATGGCTTAAGACAACTTTATTTGGTGATGATAAGGATAGGGTTCTTGTTAAAAATGATGGATCTTTTACATATTTTTTACCAGATATTGCAAACAATATGTATAAATTTGAAAGAGGTTACCCAAAATTAATTATTCTTTTAGGGGCAGATCATCATGGTTATGTTGCAAGAATGCAAGCTGCTCTTGCGTTGCTTGGTCATCCAAATAGTTTAGAAATTGATCTTGAACAAATGGTTAGACTTGTCGAGGATGGTAAAGAAGTTAAAATGTCTAAGCGTACTGGTAACGGGATTTCTTTGCGTGAACTTTGCGATGATGTTGGAGTTGATGCTGCAAGATATACATTTGTTTCAAGAGAACTTGGCGCACATATGGATTTTGATTTAAGTTTGGTTCGTAAAAAAAGCAACGACAATCCAGTTTATTATGCTCAATATGCATTTGCTAGAGCTCACAATATTTTGGTTGAAGCTAAGGGATTTGTTACGCCAGACAAATATGATTTATTAACTAATCCAAAAGAAACAGAAATTATGAAAACTTTAATGGAATTTCCAAATATTGTTGGTAATGCAGCAAAAACTCGTGCTCCAAATATGATTTGTACATATGTTCAAAAATTAGCAAGTTACTTCCATTCTTATTATGGGTCATGCAAAATTAATGATTCAAAAAACCCAGAACTAACTAGCGAAAGACTTGGGCTTGTGAAAGCAACTGAAATTGTTCTTAAAAATGCTTTGAATCTTATTGGGGTTAGCGCACCAGAAAAGATGTAATTTATTTAAAATAATCTACAATTTGTGGATTATTTTTTGTAGATATTGACACTCAAAATTGAAACAACTAGACTATTTGGAGTTTAATGAAGGAGTAGGAAAAAATGAAAAAAGGATATTTAATTCCAAGTTTATTATTAGTTACTGCAAGCTTGTCTTCTTGCGGTGTTAAAGCAACCGAATGCACATATAGTGAAGCCGCAGAACTTTACACGAAATTAAAATCAAATACAAGCGCATCAGCAACTTATATTAAGACAATTAGTGCAAGTTATAAAACTTATGATACTGATGGAGTTGCAACAAATCATAAACTTGATGCTGATCAAACTGATGGAGATTATTATTTTTATTTGTTCGAACAAAAAGAAGGTGGCGAGGCTAGTGAATCGTTGCTTTATAAGAAAGATGGTAAATATTATTTAGATAGTGGTGAAGTTGTTATTGAAAGTGTTGCCAAAGTTTATGCAATAGGTTATGTAAAAGGTGTGCTAACTATCGTTAATGCGTTTATTACATTCCCTGAAGAATCTGTTGCTGCAGATTATAAGTTCTATACATTAAGTGACGGCGGTCTTAAGTATGAATATATTGTTGATGGTTCATCAATGCAAAGCATAACAATTAATTGTGACGGTCTTGTTACTAACTGGCATAGTGAAATTAGCGGTTCAAAAGCCAATTATGATATAACTTATAATGGTAAAATAAACAAAAAATCAAGTTTATAAAAATGAGAGATCTCGGAATTATCTGAGATTTTTTCATATATGCTTCTAGAATATGAAGTTGTAAATGTGTTAAAATATTAACACATATTTTAAAAGGAAGCATATATGAAAAAATCTAAAAAAATAATTGCAGGATTATTAGCGCTTTCATCGCTTTGCATAATGACAAGTTGTAATGAAAATAATGTTAATCCTAATCCTGATCCAGAACCAACCGATCCTTTATATTATAAGGATTATAGTGTATCAATTCACTATCATAGAGCTGATAAGCAATACTCGAATTGGGCTTTATGGCTTTGGGCAGAGGGTAAAGACGGTTTGGAATATACATTTAATTCTGAAGATGACTATGGAGCTATTGCTACTTATCCGATATCAACATTTAATTTAACTTCGTGTAAACTTGGTATTATTGTAAGAAGTGTAGGTAGTTGGGCTGCAAAGGATTATGATGTTGACAGGTTTATTGATTTTTCGGCATTAAGAAAAGATGCAAATGATGTTTATCATGTTTATCTTAAAAGCGGCGAAGGGACAATTTATGATTCGCCAGATTTAAATGCGGTAGACGAAATCAAATCAGCTAATTTTACGGACGAGAATACTTTAACAATTGTTGGAAGTAATAACATTTCTAAATATAAATTATACGAAAACAACAATTTGATTATTGAAAAAGAAATTGAGAAACCATCAACTATTTTAACTGAACAATTATCAAACTCTGTAAGTTTTGAAAATGATTATAAAGTAGAAGTTACTTTTGAAAAAACAAAAATAATACTATCGGCAAGTGTTTCTAAGAGACTTTTGTATAAAACCGATTCATTTAGTGAAAAATATAATTATGATGGTGAACTTGGGGCAATTTATACAAGCGAAAAAACAACATTTAAAGTTTGGTCGCCTATTTCCAATAAAATAATGTTAAGAATTTATGATAGTGGCACACCAACATCTATAAATAAAGAATTAGGAAATGATAACTATGAGGAATACCCAATGGTCAAAGGTGAAAAAGGTGTATTCACGTATGAATTAGGTGGGGATTTATCGAATAAATTTTATACATATGTAGTTACTAATAGTTCATTTGAAAATAAAGAAATAGTTGATCCATATGCAAAATCATGTGGAGTAAATGGTTTAAGAGGTGCCATTGTTGATTTTAATAAGACTAATCCTGAAGGTTGGGATGAAGTTGAGCCATTAAATATTGATAGAAAAGCGTTAACAGTATATGAAACTCATATTGCTGATGTTACAAGTAGTTCAACTTGGAATGGGACAAAAGAAAATGCTAAGAAATATGCTGGTGTTTATGAAAGTGGTACCACATATACATCGGATAATAAGACTGTAACAACTGGTTTTGATCATATTAAAGAATTGGGTGTTAATGCTGTTCAATTACTTCCTATTTTTGATCAAGCAAA
>CAVEUG010000078.1:0-12825 GCA_963618895.1 Slackia isoflavoniconvertens
ATCGAGTTATAAAAAGCGTTGAAAGAAGTTCTTCCGTGAAACATAATTTTAAAAGGAGTTTATATGTTTATAAGTGTTGGTTTAGTAGCCGTTTTAATAGGAAGTTTAGTAAATTATAATTCGTGTCAACAAACAAAAACGAACAATTTTGATTTTTCAAAAATTAATAGAAATTGTTTATTGATTGAAAGTAATAAAGAATTATTTGCTGATGACTTTAAACTTTTGGGCAAAGAAAATGGAGAATTAGTTAAAATATTGGACACCAATGCTGATGATATTTATTGCTTTTCTTTTGATTCATCAAGTGAACAAGAATTTTTAGACATTAAAAGCAAAATAGAATTATTATCTTATGTGAAGAATGTTGATTTTGATTATATTGGTGATAATGGAGAATTTAATGACACACATAAAAATTTACAATGGTCTATCGATAATTTGAAAATTGAGGAAATTTATAATAAATTTGGGATAGATACTGATATAAGCATAGGGATATTAGATACAGGAATTGATGGTGATCACGAAGACTTAAAAAACAATATCGATTACCAACTGAGTAAATCATTTTGTGATAATAGCCCATTAGTTGATACAGATAGTCATGGCACACATATAACTGGAATAATAGGTGCTATTGCAAACAACAATAAAGGAGTAGTCGGAATTGCTTCTGGAATTAGATTGGTTTCTTTAAAAACGAATTTTTATACTAGTGGAATAATTTCAGCGTTAAATTATGCTAATACCATAGGATTAAAAATAATTAATTTCAGCGGATATAATTTTCCATATAATTTATCTTTTAAAAACGCTATAGAAAATTACAATGGTTTATTTGTAACAATAGCCGGAAACGTAAATAGTGATTCGAATTATATTCCTTTGGATATAGATAATTCACCAATTTATCCTGCTTCGTTTAAAACTGCAAATATGATTGTTGTTGGAAATGAAGATTCTAATGGCAATAAAAGTCAATCAAGTAATTATGGAAAAGAAACAGTAGATTTGTTTGCGCCCGGAGAAAATATTTATTCAACCTTGCCAAACAATAAATACGGATATAAAAATGGTACTTCAATGGCTGCACCTTTAGTAGCTGGAACTGCTGCTTTGCTTTTAAATCAAAATCAGCAACTCTCTTATTCTGAGTTAAAGAGCAATATAATATCAAGCGCACAAACGAATTCCAATTTTTTAAATTATTGCATAAACGGGAAAGTTTTAGATAGCTTATCGGCTATTCAAATGGTTCATGTACATTCATATTCACATAACTATGCGTGGTACGATTACACAAAACATTATTCTTATTGTAAGTGTGGTGTTTCTTCATTTGATGGTCACATTGTCTTACAAGGCAGTTTTGGGGGTGTGAAAAAATATGCAACATGTTTGCAATGTGGTGGATTAGCAACAATTGGTTATGTGTCAATTGAGTCTTGTGCATTAATAAATGATGAATATTATGTGCTACCAAACGGAGTAGTCGTTGTCAATGATGAGATTGCTGAGGAAGTAAAAAATAATAGGATGAATTATAGAGATTTTGTTAGGTAATTTAAAAACAACCATTTTAACTAAAAGTTTGAAAAACTATGTTCGTTTGTAGGAATTTATGAAACTATTGAAAACATTTGAAAGGAGTTTATTATGAAAAAAATAAGTAAAATTTTGTTAATTAGCAGTACATTTATATCTTTAGTTGGATGTTCAAAAGTTGATGCATCTTCATATAATAAAAACCAAGATAATGAATATTTATTGGTTGATAAAGATTTAAAGTATTATCAAAACCTTACTTTTAATGAATTATATGAAATTAAAGAACAATATTATCTCAAAAATAAAGACATGATCGACAAGAATATTCCAAACTTTGATATTTTTAACGATATGAATATATACGAATATTATGGCTCTTTCAATTTTGATAAAAGTAAAATAGTTATTTTGTCTTTACTTGAAAAAGATAGGGGTTTGCCAGGCGTTATTATTGATGTCACGCTTGGAAACTATCAATTTAAATTTAGCGGTATGGCCCCTAGTGTTTATTATTTTGAAAACAAACAATTTTATGCATTAGAAGAAGCTTACTCAGCAAATTATTTGTCTGTTAATGTATTGAAAGCAATGGAAAGGTAATTTATCTACATTTCAAAAAGAAGGATGAATTTTTTGTTGCTGCCAACAATAAATAATTTCTAGGTTCCGATTAATTAAAAAATATAAGTCCACATTTGCAATCAGGTGCAATAAAATTTTGATTTAATCGCCATATTTTTTAAAACATCCTCTAAATATTGACCTTTTTGTTTTTGAATAGTCTGCTCTATAAATAAAAGCATCTTTTCATACTTTTCTTTTTATTCATTTGAAATGAACAAAAATTTAGTTATTCTTGCTAATACTCTCTTTTATAATATTCATGATCTTTTATAAATAATTTTAAAAAAATGTCATTTGTAAATTGGTGCAAATGAGGATTGATAGTTTTAAATTATTGCGCATTTTTAATGCGCATATGTAATATTTGCATGAATGAATTAAAAAAAGAGATCTGAAATAGGGATTACACAAATTCAAGCAGCTAATGCCTGTGGTGTTTCAAGAAGAACATATCAAAATTATGAAAATTCAGATGTTTTTAATGGCACCTATTTTGAATTATTACAAAAATTAAATGAAATCGGTGTGTTAGATGGATGGACCGTATTATTAGTATTAAAAAAATAAAAGATGTATCTAGAAAGGTATTTTTACAATATCCTTCTATCAAATGCGCATATTTATTTGGAAGTTATGCTAAAGAAGAAGCAACAGCGAGAAGTGATGTCGATATTTTAATTGCTTGTGATCCGATGGGAATGGCATTTTATGAAATTGCTCCAATTTTAGAAGAAGCTTTGCACAAAAAAATTGATTTGCATACTCATAGAGAATTGTTGAATAATAAATTTTTAGTTGAAGAAATATTGTGTGAAGGGATTAAAATTTATGGATAATAAAATAATTTTAAGAATTAATTCTTTGCTAGAAAATATTGATAAAATTCTTGATGATACTAAAGATTGTAAGATTGATGATTTTTATAAATCAGATATTTTATTAAGAGCGACTTGTTTTTCGCTTGCTCAAATAGGGGAACAAATGTCGAAAATAAAGGAAGTAATTTCTGACAAATATTTTATGCTTCTTTGGAGAACATCAATTGGGATGAGAAATATAATTTTCATGATTATGGGAGCATCGATATCGAACAAGTTTTTTCAACAATAGGTAATGATTTAACAGAATTAAAAACAGCATTTTTGGCGATTAAGAATGATATAGAAAATAACAATTTAAAAACTGGTAGATTAACTTTAAGAAAAATAAAAAAATCAGATGCAAAGCATATTTTTGAGAATTATGCAAACAATGAAGAAGTTGTAAAATTTTTAACTTGGAATCTTCGTAAAACTGTAAAAGAAACTAAAAAAAATGTTGATTTCTGGTTAGAAGAAGAACAGAACCCTAGAGCAATAAGATATGTTATTACTTTGAATAATTTTGATGAACCAATTGGCGTGATTGATGTTGTTAAATTTAATGGAGATATTCCTGAAATTGGATATTGTTTAAGTAGAAAAATGTGGGGAAAGGGTTATATGGCTGAAGCTTGCAAGAGATTATTGAAATACCTTTTTGATATAGGTTTTAAAGAAGTAACAATTGGATCAATTGAAGAAAATATTGGAAGCAATAAAGCAATAGAAAAAATGTAGTTTTAAATATTTAGGAAAAGAGAAACGACCATTATCAAAAATAAAACCTCAAATAGTAGTTGTTAATAGATATAAATTGCTAAAAAAGACTTTCAAATAATAGTCAAATATGATTTTTCAGTAGTCACAAATGAAAAAGAAAGCATAATTAATAATAAATTTGTTTTTACCATTTGATATTTGATTATTTATGGATTTATTAAGCCATAATTTATTAGTCTTTTTAAACTTTTCTATTGTATAATAGAAAAGGTAATTTTTATGGAAAAAAGAAAATTTAGATTAAACTTATCTATCTTATTGACTACAGCAATTATTGAACTTGCTGTTGGCGTTTTTATTTTGTTATATGTTTTTAACACATTTAATTTACAAAGCACAATTAAACCTGCAATTTTGGGGTATATTGCTTTAGGTGTTACATTTATTGATTGTGTCTTATGTTTAATTATGGTTTGGTTAATGAATGTTCTTCGTGAAAAGAGCGATATCCAAATCAGCGATGTTATTGGTGCGGATATTAAAGAAGTGTATCTTTTTGGAAGAATAGGTTTATTTGTAGTTAACGAAGACGGAGTTATTTTATGGGAAAGTGATTTTTTCCAACAAAAACAATTAAACTTTATTTCGAAAAATATTTTTGATATTTATCCTAAACTTAATGATTTTAAAAATAAAAACAATGTTTCAGACACTATAACCCTTAACGATGGCACAGATTATTATCAAGTTAAATATTTAAAAGCTGCCGGTCTTTTTATTTTTAAGGATAATACAGATTATGAATATTTATTGAAATTCAATAAAGAACAAGGAACTTGTGTCGGGATTATAATGATTGATAACTATAGCGATATCGTTGGCAATTCTGATACTGTTAGCGATACTATCATTGAGGTTAAAGAAACTATTAATAATTACGCAAAGAAACATAAAATGTTGTTAAGGGCATATCGTAATGATGCTTATTTTGCAGTTTGTAATAATGAATCTTTAGAAGCTATGAAAAAAGATGGGTTCATGGTGGTTGATGAAGTTCGTAAGATACCTGTTAAAGAAACTGTTAGACCTACATTATCAATTGGCTTTGCCCAAGAATTCCCAGATGTTTTAAAAGCAAATGATAATGCAAGTAATGCAATTGATATTGCGATGAGTCGTGGTGGCGATCAAGTTGTTGTTTCTAGGTTTGGAAGTGAATTTGAATTTTATGGCGGAAAGAGCGAAGCTGTAGAAGTTGGAAACAAGGTAAGAATAAGGGTTTTTAGTGATTCGCTCATTAGCTTAATTCAAAGATCTTCAAATATTTTGATTATGGGTCACCAAGATATGGATATGGACGCCTTAGGAAGTTGCCTTGGCGTAAAGGCAATAAGTGATTTTTTAGGCAAAGAGGCCTATGTTGTTTATGATCCAAAACTTACTGAAAGAAAAACAAGAACAGCTATTACTTCTCTTTATGATAGAGATGAGATGAATAAAATTTTTTGTTCATTGAAAGAGGCGCAAGACATGACTAAACCTGAGAGTGCTGTTATTGTTTGTGATATTTCAAAACCAAGCATGACAATGTGTCCAGCAATTCTTGATAAAACCGATAAAGTAGTTGTCATTGATCATCATAGAAGAGCTGCTGATTTTATAGAAAATCCAGTTTTATCTTATATTGATCCAAGTGCATCTAGTGCAAGTGAATTAATTGCAGAAATGATTCATTACAATAGTAACTCTACAAAAATCCCTCTAGATTCTACAATGGCAACCCTTATGTTGGGCGGTATTTTCTTGGATACATCTTTTTATAAGTCAAAAACGACTGGCCTCCGTACATTTGAAGCATCTATGATTTTGAAAGAATATGGTGCAAATAATAGTCAAGCCGATGATTTATTAAAAGACGAATATGAAGAATATGCGTTAATTAACAAGATTATTAGCACATTAAAGACACCATATTATGGAGTTGTTTATTGTGTTTGTGATGAAAATGAAATTGTTGAAAGATCAACACTTGCTAAAGTTGGTAATCAATGCATTCAATTTAAGGGTGTTAATGCTTGTTTTGTCATCGGAAAAACTAATGAAGATGAAGTTAGAATAAGTGCAAGAAGCGATGGAACAATAAATGTTCAAATTTTGATGGAGAAAATGGGTGGTGGCGGTCACTTTGCAAGTGCTGCAAACTGTACAAAAAATACAACAATTAAAGCTGTTGAAACTAGCTTACTTGATGTTTTATCAACATATTTAAGTGAAGCAAGAACAAAAAAGAATGATGAGAAAGGGAATTAATTATGGAAGTAATTTTATTAAGTGATGTTAAAGGTGTAGGCAAAAAAGGCGAAACCGTTAGTGTTAGTGACGGATATGGGAACAATTTTTTAATTAAAAAAGGATTTGCTGTTAAAAAAACTACAGAATCTTTGAACCAATTGAAAAAAGAACAACAAAAAGAGGCTGAAAAACAAGCTGAATTAAAAGCTGAAGCAGAAAAGAATAAAGTTATTTTAGAAGGATTAACTTTAGAATTTAGTGCAAAAGCTGCAAAAGATGGAAGAATGATTGGTGAAATTTCAACTAAGGAAGTCGCTAAAGTTCTTGAGTCTCAATATAAGATTGTTATTGATAAGAGAAAGTTTGTTGATAAGATTCGTATTAATGCTTTTGGTGTTTCAAGATTGCATATCGAATTATATAAAGGCATTGTGGCCGAAATTAAGGTTCATGTTAGCGAGGAAAAATAATGGCTGAAAAGAATTTGCCACACAACGATGATTTAGAAGAAATTGTTCTTGGCATGATGCTAATGGATAGCAAATCATGTTTAGGAGCATTAACCGAGTTAACTGACGATGATTTTTATATTGATAATGTAAATCATCGTGCTGTTTTTCGTGCGATTAAGCAATTATCAATAACTAACAATCCAATTGATATTCATACTGTATCTGATTATTTAACAAAATCACAACTTTTAGATGCTATTGGCGGAGTTGATTATTTAATTAAATTAACAGACAAGGTCACTGGTTTTTCAAACTTGACATATTATACAAATACTTTAAAAGACTATACTTTAATTAGAAATTTAATTACAACATCAAATGAAATTGTAGAAGAAGCAACTAATAAAAAAGTAGAAGATTTTTCAAGATTTGCAAGTGATGCTGAAGCAAAGATAACAAGAATTACAGCTAATAGAAAAATTAAAGGATTTCAAAAAGGTGAAGATGTTGCTCATGAACTTGGCAGAGAAATTGACGAAATGAACAAAGGGAATGGCAATGCTTTTACCGGATCAACTACCGGTTATTCAAAACTTGATGGAATTTTGAATGGACTTCAAAAAGGAAGTTTAGTTGTTTTGGCTGCTCGTCCTTCTTGTGGTAAAACTGCACTTGGTCTAAATATTGCATATAATTGTGCATCTAAAACAAATCGACCAGTTGCATTCTTTTCAATTGAAATGTCTAGCGAAGAAATTATGAAAAGATTATTCGCTAATAGAGGATATGTACCACTCGATAAAATTAATAAAGGATTTTTAAATAAAGATGACAAAATGAAATTAAAAGAGGCTGAAGAAGAAATCTCTAAAGTGCCTCTTTATATTGATGATACTGGTGGTATTTCGCTCAACGATTTAATTACTAAAGCTAAAAAATTAAAAAGCGATTTAGGTGACTTAGGTTTAATTGTTGTTGATTATATTGGTAAAATCACTGTTAACTTAAAAGTTGAAGATAAACGTTACGAAATTGATCGTGTTACTGGAGCTTTAAAACAACTTGCAAAGGATTTAGAAGTTCCTGTTTTAGCTTTGGCTCAAGTCAATAGACGTGTTGAAGATAGAGATTCAGCAATCCCTGAATTAAGCAATTTAAAAGATTCCGGTTCTATTGAACAAGATGCAGACCAAGTTATGTTTATTTATAATCCAAATCAAGCAACTTCTAATTTTAAGAAGAAAACAAGCGGTAAGGATGATGAAAACAATCCTCAACCAGGCAGTATCAACGATATGAAGGCCCAAGAGGAAAAGAATAAAAATTTTAATAATCAAAATGGTGAATTGATCAAAGTTATGGTTAAGAAAAATAGAAATGGTGCATTAGGAGATATATTCTTATTATTCTTTAAAGCTTATCAAAGATTTGATAATCCAAGTGATGAAGCAATCAAAGAATTTGATAAATATTATAACGATAAATAGATATGAAAATGCATGTTATAAGTAGTGGTAGTAAAGGTAATGCTAGCATTATCTATGATGAAACTACAACTATTTTGATTGATATGGGAATAACCATTAAAAGACTTAAAGAAGGTTTGCACGAAGTTAATAAAGATATTAATGATATAGATTATTGTCTTTTTACACACGAACATAGCGACCATATTAAAGGAATTAATTATCTTAATAAAAATTTATTTTTTTCTAGAAATGGAACAATAGATTTACTAGAAAAACATGATATAGAAGTATTTCATAAATATCTTTTTGGTGATATTAATGTTACGCCATTATTAACAAGTCATGATGCTATTTCTCCATGTGGATTTTTGTTTGAAAAAGATAATGAAAAGATAGCATATCTTACTGATTCAGGTTGTATTCCTGATCAAACATTAGAATATATGCATAATTGCGATTATTATTTTATTGAATCAAATTACGATGAAGATATGTTATTTGGAAGTTCAAGACCAGAATTTTTGAAAAATAGAATTGCTAGTGAGTTTGGACATTTATCTAATGAGCAAAGTGCAACATATATGACACAATTGGTTGGAGATAAAACAAAAGCTATTATGCTTGCTCATTTAAGTGAAGAGTGTAATACTCCAAGCAAAGCAATTGAAACATATAGAGAGATTTTTAAAAAACAAAAAGTCTCGCTAGATCATATAAAGTGCATGTGTGCTAAACAATGGAGCAGTAGTGATTTATGTTAAAAATTAATATTATTTGTGTTGGAACAATTAAAGAAACATATTTAAAAGATGCAATTGCTGAATATAAAAAAAGACTTAGCAAGTATGCATCTATTAATATAGAAGAAGTCAAGGAGGCAAGAATTGAAAGTTTTGATAATGAACTATTAATCAAAAAAACTTTAGATGAAGAAGGCGAAAGAGTTTTAAAAAAGATAAATAAAGATGATTATTTAATTCTTGTTGATCTTCATGGCAAAGAAATTACAAGCACTGAATTTGCTGAAGTTATGTCAAATTTAAAAAATAAAGGATGTTCCACAATAGATTTTGTTATCGGCGGAACTTTAGGATTAAGTGATCAATTAAGAAATCGTAGCAATTATAAATTATGTTTATCAAAGATGACTTTTCCTCATCAATTAACAAGAGTTATATTGCTTGAACAAATTTATAGAACATTTAAGATTAATAATAATGAAAGTTATCATCATTAAGAGGTAGAAATATGGAACAAGAAGAATTTAAACAATTTAAGAAAATAGGTGATAATAATTCACTATTTGAAGAATATGAATTAGAAGACGGATCAAGATTTTTTATTGAACCAAATTTCTATTCACAATTAAAGTTTTTAAAAGATACTTATGTTGATGAATTTCCTAAAGTTATGGAAGAACTTATAAACAATGTTAAAAGGAATAAAAAAGTAGTGTTTACAGCTGACTTTGAAAATCCAGTAGTTCATGAGGAAGGTTTTGTTTATCAAGAAATTGAAGATATAACAGATAAGATCCAACTATTTTCTGGATATATAAGTCGCGGAAGCGATTATGGAGATTAAAAAAACCAGCGAATTAACGCTGGTTTTACTTTACTTTGTAACTGGAGGATTATTTGGAGATAAGGTTTTCATGCTTAACCACATGATTCTAAATCCGAATGTCATAACAAATAACATTACTTGATATTGAGATAGCCAGAAGCCAAGAATTAAAGCAATAATGGCTGGAGTTGCTGTACACCAATAAGCAATGTTGAAGCATTGTTGGAATTTAATTCCTCTATTAGGATTATTTTTACCTCTTGTTAATAAGAAGACTACTAAACCCATCAATAAGACAATACCAGTATTTACTGCAGCAATAATTCCTGTTTGAGTCCAGGTAACTGTTTTTCTAGTATTGATATAGATTTCATCAACTAATCCTTTATAGTTTGTTAAGGTTGAACTAACGTTTTCAAGTCTTGTTGAACCTTTAGAAACATATAAATCACTTAATTTAGTGTGTTCGCTGCTTAAATTTTCATAATCACCATAAATGCCACCAGCAGTACTATAAACACCAGGTCTATATAATCTTGTTGTAAATGATTTTGTGGTAAAAATAATAAAAGAAGCATCTCTTCCGCTTGTTGAATTAACTTTCGTTTCTGAAATTGTATTTAATAAAGTATTAACATATTCATTGGTTAATGAAGTTGTGTCAACATAATAAACTTGAAAATCAACAAATTTTGCTCCATCACTTTTCTTGATTTCGTGTTGATAAAGTAAGTATGTATTACTTGTATCTGTAGTTGTACCAGTTAAGGTGCTCACACCATCTTTAAAAGTAATATCATATCCTTTTTCTTTTGCATCTTCTAAGAAACTATAAAAACCTTCATCATAGTTATAA
This sequence comes from Slackia isoflavoniconvertens, assembly GCA_963618895.1. GTDB lineage: Bacteria > Bacillota_I > Bacilli_A > RFN20 > CAG-826 > Onthovivens. The sequence goes on from CAVEUG010000078.1 coordinate 10,391, forward strand.
ACATATGAACTACTTAAAAACGAGCTTCCTTTTGAAGTCCCAGCAGTAACCATAATTGGTACTAAAGAAACAATAACTGAAATGACAGCAACAATAACAGCAATATACCATTTTTTATTTAAACCAAATTGTGTGGCTGTTTGATTACTCCATAAACAACGTAAATAATTTACAATATTAGCCCATCCGAACTTCTTTTTAGGCTTAATAATTTTAGCTTTTTGATTCATAAAAATTCCTTCACAAAATAATTTGCTTTAATAGTATAAACTATTAAAGATTTAAAAACAAAACAATATATCAAAAATGAATACCTATCATATTTTGTAAAATGTCATTGGTTGTTGATTTAATCAATAAAAGCATGGTTCATAAATGACAACAAAATTTGAGAATGACAACAAATGACAACAAAAACAAACAGATGACAACAAATGACAACAAAACAGAGAATTTTTGAATCGCTATTAATATCTAAGTTCTTTTATTTATCACCAATTGCTTATATTCTTGATGTTTTTCAATGTAATGAATCACAAAAGAACATAAAGGTTTAATTTTAAAATTATTATTTTTTGCATACCCTAATATTTCTTTAATTAGAGTTGAAGCCATTCCTTTTCCTTGATATTTTTCATAAATCACAGTTGAAATAATTATGATTGTATCATCTTTTACTTCAAAAGATATATAACCAATATCTTCGTTATTTTCTTCATCAATTAATCTAAGTTTTCTTTCTTCATAAATAAATTTCATAACTTAAATATAAAGGAATTCTAGTTATATTCATAATAATATGCTTTATGAGATTAATTGAATAATGAACTAACTTGTGATATAAATATTCGTGCTGGGGATGTCTTGGTTTCGACATATGTTTGCAGGGCATGAAGTGCAAGTCGCTTGGAAACGTTATATTCCAAAACAAAATTAATTGCCGATAATCGACAAACACTCGCATTCGCTGCTTAGTTCAGCCGACATAGTTTCGTCCTTCAATTAATAGGAGGTGCGCGGATCTTATCTTGTTAGCTTCTTAAAGATAATGCATCCGTCATAAAAGAAGATAGGCATAGATGATGATTATAAGTCTATGAAGAAAATTTCTATAATCTAAGTGAGTGAATGTTTGTGTTATTTAGTTCCTCACAATAACAAAATAACACTAAACTTGTAGAGTTTATGTGTGGCAGCATATGGACCGGAGTTCAATTCTCCGCATCTCCACCAAGGTTTAAAAGTTGACACTTTTAGGAAACTAAGAGTGTCTTTTTTATTAATGAAATGTCGACTTTTATGCTAAATACGGTCAAATTATATTAATAATGGAATTTGAAAATATGACAAACGAAGTAATAAACGTTAGTTTAATCAAAGATATTAAAGCAATTATCGAAGAATCTAAGAAGTTAGTTACTAGAAATGTAAATACCATTATGCTTCAAACATATTGGAATATCGGGGGAAGAATTGTTGAAGAAGAACAAAATGGAAATGATAAAGTGAGCTATGGGGAATACATAATTAAGAATCTATCAAAAGAATTATCAAAGGTATATGGTAGATGGTTTTCTTTGACAAATTTTAAAATGATAAGACGTTTATATAATGAATATCAAATTGGTCAAACACTGTCTGACCAATTGAGTTGGTCTCATTATCATTTTTTTAAATTTGATGCGGAAATCGATCGTATAAGCCTCATCATTCAACGGTGCTTAACATTATAAAAGCTGCATTTGGTGGAGAAATATAGCGAAAAGGGTAACAAATGGCGAATATATTGCGGGTAGGGTACATGAGGGAACATGATGGGAACATGATGTTGAAAAGATAGGGAACATGATGTTGAAAAGATAGGGAACATGATATATCCGAGTATAAGAAACCATATACCAAGAAAAATTAAAAAGATGCTTATAAGAAGTAAAATAATATAGGGAATTTTCTTATTCATATAATTTCTGTTAACATGAATTGAATAATAATCAAATCAATAAAAACCATAATAAATAACTCTGTTTTGACAAGAAGACAAAGCTTCTAAATGAAATGATATTTGCTATTAGTTATTTCATAAGATCAATTTTCAGAACTAATGCCATAAAAACGAAATAACGAATGATATTTGCTATTAGTTATTTCATAATAACGGTATTTTGCGAAATAACAGTTTTAATAATAATAAAGTTATTTCAATCGTTTTTCTTTGGAATATTAATTTCTTATAGTCCTTTAATATTAATAGCAAGAAAAATATTTATGTTTTAAAAAGCAGGAGAATCAATCAGTTTGTTCTTTCTTATTAATGCGGTCTACTAGTTTCCTAACGCCAAAAGTAACACTCCAAGTGAGTGATGAAACGGCAAGGAATCCGCTCATGTAGATTAAAATGAAGATAGGATAAGGAACATGTGGCTGAATAAGATTTA
>CAVEUG010000079.1:0-20065 GCA_963618895.1 Slackia isoflavoniconvertens
ATTGTATTTAAATAATTTAGAAACCTTGTAATTTAAGTGATTAAAAACAAATAAATTTCTTTGGTATTCTGTTTTGTATCCTTTAATTGTTTTTTTGAATATTTTATCAATATTTTTTTCAATATCTAAATATTCTAACTTTGATTCATCATAAACACGTTTAATAGATGAACCAGGTAAAATATCATGAAATTCTAACAATAAAATCCTTCTATACAATTCATTAATTTCATCATCAAAATCTTTTATTCCATTTAAAGACAAATACATTTCAAGTCGTTTGATTTTTTCTTCTAATTTTCTATTGTATTGCTTATTAAAGGATTGCGAAGTATATGTTCCATTATGATTTTCTAGATATAATTCACCTTTATAAGTTGGAAATTCATTTTTAAATTTACTAAGTTTTTCAAAGAAATTTGTAACCGAATCATTCTTAACAGAATTAAGGCCCATTAATGAATCGATTCTTTTAATATTTTCAACATGTTCTTCGCCTGGACCTCCACCACCATCACCAATACCATAAATCATTAAAGAATCATAATTTTTATCGTATTTAGTTCTTTTCTTATTAATATCGATTAAAGATTTTGGGCTGGCTCCTGAATTATATGTTCCTTCCAAAGGAAGATGAGCTAACACTTTTGTCCCATCTATTCCTTCCCAAACAAAATCATGAAATGGGAATGCATTAAAACGATTCCATGAAATTTTAATAGTCATGAAATAATTCATCCCGCCCTGTTTAATTATTTGTGGTAAGTTTCCATTATAGCCAAATGTATCTGGGAGCCATAAATTATCTACATAATGACCAAAATTTTCTAAATAAAATTTTTGACCATAAAGCATTTGTCTAGCAAGTTCTTCTTCTCCGGAAACATTTGTATCAAATTCAACAAAACCGCCACCAACTATTTCTATTCTTCCTGCTTTTTCATATTCTTGAACTTTTTTAAAGATATTTGGCGCATTATCTCTAATCCAAATTAGTTGTTGAGGTTGAGAAATAACAAAATGAAAGTCTGGATATTTTTCAATTAAATAAAATACATTTGTAATAGTTCTGATTGCTTTTCTTTTTGATTCTCTAATTGGCCATAACCATGCTAAATCTAAGTGCGCATGACCAACAGCATGAATGACTGGTAGTTTTTTAGTAGTATCTTCCTTTATAGAAAGTAATTTATCAAGTATGATTAAAGCTTGATTAATTGCATCTTTTTTATTAAACCAAAACAAATCCCGAACTTCGACAATTCCATTAAATAAGATTTCAAAATAAGGATTTTTCAAATCTATATTTTCAAGAAGCGTCAATAAAACATCGTAGTCATAACAAATCTTGCACATTTTTTCGTTTCTTTGAACTAAAGAAATAGTTTTCACAAGACCATTTTCTTGAATGTTTCCAAAAAGATCGTTATATCCACAATCAAAATATAAATCTAATCTATCGTCTTCAACCAAATTATATATTGGATAATATTTTTTCCCAGGTTCACCAAGTTCTCTATCAAAAACGCTTGAACCATTTGTGAAACCTTTTAAAGGTTCGCCATACTTGTCGACAAGTAAAGCCTCGCCATTTATGTCAAATTCTATATACGTTTCTCTATCAATTGAAATATTATCTAAATTTTTATACACATGAAACCAAGCACAATCAAACAAATCTTTTCCCCAAGGTTTACCCTTTGATAAACTCGTAAACTTATCTTTCTTCAAATCTTTAAATGCAATTGGCTCTTTAGACTTAAATACTTCATAATCCAAATCTACGACATGTTTGTACATCAAAGGTTTCATAATGCATTTATAGATATTTCTAGCATCTATAATTGCATCTTTAGTTGCAACATAATTTGGCTCAAATTTCATTTAGTTACCTCATAAATAATCTAATTCAATTGATCTTTCATAGCTAATAAAGCAAATGTTTCAGCTGAACTTGCAACATCCATAATATCGCGATATTCATCTTTATCTAAGCCATATTGCCAACCACTAACCCAATTAACAGGCAAAGTATTTTCATATAAATAGTTGTTATAAGCGAAATCTATACTTTTTTGAATTGTTTCAATATATTCTCTTGCTGAATTATCAAATTTTAATAAATCATAATATCCTTGGAATAAAGTTAAATTAAACCAAATAGTTGTAGCAACTGGAAATTGATAATAACCATTTAAAATCTCATCATTACCAAACACTTTTAATGAGGATTCCATTGATTTTTTAGCTTGATTAAGATATTTAACATCTTTGGTAGCATTATATAAATATGCTCCGCCAGATATCATTGTCCCTGTATTATATGTATAAGCTGTTGTATCTAAGGAGCCATGAGAAATTGTCTGTCCTGATTTTTTCTCAGTTCCAATCATATCGCCATATAAATCATTACTCATCTTGAAAGTAGAAACAGAAAAATCATAAACGTTTTTAGCCCATGTTAAATAATCTCTATCAAATACTTTTTCGTTTGGAGCGATTTCAAATAACCTAACAAGAGTTGCAATAATTGGGCCATTACTACATGCGTGTTTGCTATTATAATCAGGTCCCCAATAGATTCCACCCCATTCTTTGCTGGTATCCGTATTTATCGAACTATCCCATCCAGATAAACAGTATTTGATTGTTTCTTTACATTTTATTAAAAGACTTTCATCTTTTAAAACTTCATATGCATTTAAAAATTCTCTGGCAATCCACATATTGTCATCATAAACATCGGCCATATAACCACTACTTGCTTTATCAACGTCTACTCCACGTTTAACTGCATATGCTCTATATCCATCACTTCTTTTTTCGTGATAATATTCCATCCCTTCAATAATCATATTTAATTTGTCTTTTAATTTTTGATCGTTAGGATTATTTCTAACCAATTTTATATAAAGAGATAATAAACTTGTATAGTGCCAAACTGAACAAATTTCTTCAGCATCATCTACTAATGGATAATAATTAATAGCGCCGTTTAAATCTTCATCATAATAATTTTTCCACATTTCTTCGGCAATAATCTTTGAACGATAATTGTTCCTTTCAAAAGAGGTCAAATTGTCTTTTGGATTTTCAAGAATAGTCCCTGCAACATAAGATTCTGCACCACAACTTGTTATTGCACATAAAACTAATCCGCTTGTTAAAACTTTAATTAAACTTTTTTTCATTTATCTATTACCTCCGACTAGTAAATCTTTTGATTTCAAAATTAAATAAGCAAATAAAGAATTAGACCATGCAAACCAACTTCTTGTAAAAATTGTAGCATCATCTTTATAAATTCCTTCGTGAGTATAAAGCGTTCCTGCATCACTATTTAAAACCATATCTATAAGTTTTAAAATTTCATCTTTGTTATTAGATGTTAAAGCTTCTAAAACTACTCCAATATGCCAAACATATCCGTTTGGAGTGTGTGGAGAACCAATCCCCTTAATGATTTTGCCTTCAAAATAATATGGATTATCAAAACTCAAACAATATTTTCTTGTGTTTTGATAAATTTCATCATCTGAAGTTAGATATTCAAAATATGGAATCGATAACAAACTTGGAACATTGGCATCATCCATTAACAAATAATTTCCTAATCCATCAGTTTCATAAGCAAAAATTTTGCCATGCTTTTTATGCTCATAAATACCATATTTATTAATTCCATCATTAATTTCTTTTTCGAGTTTTTTGACTTCTAAAATTAACTCTTCTTCATTAATAACTTTCAATAATTTTTGCATGTGGCGTAATGTTGCAACAGCAAACATATTTCCTGGAATAAAATAACCATATTTACAAGCATCATCGCTTGGCCTATATGCACTCCAAATCATCCCAGTATATTTTACATCTCCGCCTTTTCCATGGTTTGGAATATTAAATCCATCCTTTTCTCCATTACGATAATGATAATAATCGCTCAATTCATGATGCTTTTGTTCTTTTTTAAAAACATCCATTATAATTTTTGAAATTTTAACAAACTGTTCATTTAATAAAGACTTATCACCGCTAACTTCATATAAACGATATAAAAGCCATATAGGGTAACAAAGCGAATCTATTTCAAATTTTCTTTCCCATGTATATGGTGTTCTTAATCCTTCATCGTCTTTATGCCCATTTCCATTAGGTTCTTTATTAAAAGAATTTGCGTAAGGATCAATTTCAATATAAAAGAATTGCCTTTTAATTAATCCTTTAATCAAATTAAATACGTCGCTATCAGTTTTAGCAAAATCTATATATTGCATAACAGATGCACTAGAATCTCTAAGCCACATTGCAGGAATATCTCCAGTTAGCATATAAACTTCGCCGTTATTTAAATATTCAACGGTTGTATCTAATGTATTAAAGAAACAATTGTGAAACATTTCACGTAATTTTATATTGCTAATTTTACTTTCAAAATCAGAAATTTCTTTTTTCATTTCTTCGTACATATTTAGTTAGTCTCGCTTTCTTTTGCGGCTTTTTTCTTCTTTTTGTTATTAAAGAAAATGATTAATGATATTCCAATAATAACCACAATTAGTGGAACTGCAATCGCAATAACATATACCATTGGATTTAATCCAGAGCTCTTAGTGAATTCCTTGCCATAAGTAGGCTTGTTAAATTTTTCTTTACCAGCAACATATTCTTCATACGTTCCATTATAAAGAAATGAGGTGTCGACATTATTTTTTAATACTACCAATAAACCACCTTCAAAAAGTTGGAAAACATCATCGCCAACTTTAAAGGCATCTGCTAGAGGAGCCCCATATGAATTATAATTTCCACCTTTATTCCATAAATATAATGGATTATCAGAAAGCAAAAATACTTCATTCTTTTCTTTATTATAAACAAGAGCAGCTACGTTAGTTCTTGTTCCTTCCCATGGGTTGGCAATTGAATCACCTAAAATAAATTGTTGTGCGTCAACTCCATTCCAATTTCCATGGAATGATGATTCTTTAAAACCAACAAAATAGCCATCATTATATAAATCTTTATATTTTTTCTTTAATTTACGTGAGATTTCTGATTGATTTTCATAATCTCCTTCAAATGTGTTTCCAACTTCATTTATAAATTCATTTATGTCATACCAATCAAATTCAGTTAAACTCTTATATATTCTTGCTGGTTTATACGTATAAACATATTCACCATTTACAAGATTACAAATTACTGAACCTTTTTTATGTACTTTTACAATTGTAGTTTTATCTCCATTAGAATATTCAGTTACATATGAACCATAACGACCATCAACATATGGCGTTGCTTCTGCGATAAAACTTTTAGTTGATGAATTATATTTAAAACCACCTCGATAATTTAGGCTTCCAGTTAATGGATCGCGATATAAAAATCCACTTTCAAAAGTTTGAAAAGTAATTTCTTCGGCGCTGCTACTACCAGGTAATGTAATTGTTTCAGTCATTAAATTACTTGTTGGATAACCTAATTGATTTTTATTTGAATCCCAATAACTTGCTTCTGTTCCAGAAAGAACAAAGCATTCACCTTTTGTCTCATCTTCATTCATTCTATAGTTATAAAAGATAAAGGACATCGCATATCTATCACCACCAAAGGCAAATGTTGAATCACCAAATGCAAAATCTTGAACAATATATCCATCCCAACATTTAACATATGAATTACGGGTCCCTAATATTATGTCCTTATTATAATATTCAGTATAAATTGCTTTCATTTTTGAAAGAATGACTGGTCTTACTGCGTCTCCATTAGTTAAAGGTTTCGCAAAATTATCGCCTCCAGAGGTACAAAAATCATCTGCGACACCACTAAGTAATAGTTCTAGATTAACTTTTGTTTTATTCCCATTAGAATCAATATTACGTCCAGCATAATTTTTAATAACGTAAGATTTTTCTGTTAAAGTAAGTTCTAAATATCCAGCATTATAATTTTGATAATATTTGCTATCATACTTGAAATAGTTGCCTTTTTTAGCACCAAATTCACTTGGTAAATCATGTTCATCAAAGCACTTATTTATATCTAAATCAGTTTCTTCTGAAAAAGTTACAACCTGAGTGTTTTGAGTATTCAAATTCGAATAATTAATATTGTTTGCTTTGGTTGTTGGCGAAATTAAAGCCAAGACGCTGAGTGGAACAATAACAAAATTTCTTATCTTCATAACAATAAATCCTCCGTTTATTTAATTCCTGTATAAGTTGTTTGTTTAAGGAAATATTTTTGTGTAAACATAAATAAAATAATAATAGGTATCAAACTTAACAATGATCCAGCCATCATTTCGCCAGTGGAAGCGCTAGTTTGAAATTCATTTAATGCTTGCCCTAAAGTAAATTTACTCTCATCAAATAATATTAATGATGGCCATAAATAAGAACTCCAAGTTGAAACGAAGGTGAATAATCCTAAAGTTGTCACACCTGGCAAAGCCATTTTTAAATAAATTAAAAACACTTCGAACCCGTTTGCTCCATCAATTCTTGCAGCATCTCCAATATCATCTGAAAGATTAGTAAAGAATTGCCTTAAAAATAAAATTCCATAAATTGAAACAGCATTTGGAAGAATAACACCAAATAATGAGTTATATAATCCAGGCCCTATTTCATTTCCAAAAATATCTCTATTAAAAAATGGGATTGAAGTAGTAACAATGAATTGAGGAATTAATGTAATAATTCCAGGAAGCATCATTGAAAATAAAAAGATTTTATATAACACTTTCTTCCCATAAAAATCATATTTTGCAAAAACATAAGCCGCCATCGAACAGAAAAGCAATTGCAAAAAGATTTCCATAAAAGCTATAAATAATGTATTAAAAATATATAAAACCCAATTATTTTTAAATAATGAAACCCAATTTTCAAAAGTTATCGCGCCATAAAAAAGTTTAAATCCATTCCCTTCTAAATTAAACGCTGGGGTAAAAGAAGCAACAATCGACCAAATAAATGGAATCATCATTAAAATAGCAATAATAGTTAAAGCAACTATTAAAATAATTTGACCAACAGAAAGATGGTTTCTATTGATTTTGATTCCAGAGTTGATACTTTTTGGTATATTTGTCTTTTCTACCATTAAAGAGTTTCTTCTCATTGTTGTTCTCCTTTACAAAAAGTTGAGTTATAACTGTAATAATCATAATAAAAATAAATAATATACAAGCCATTGCGCTACCATATCCAAAACGCAATTCTTTAGCACTTAAATAAATTTCGACAACTGGCGTAATTGCTTTATCGTTGTTGTAAAGACCTAGCAAGTAAACTAAATCAAATAATTGGAAGCTACCAATCAACGTTGTTGTAAAAATAAAGTATGAAGATGGTCTTAATAATGGAATTGTTATATGTAAAAATTGTTTAAATTTATTTGCCCCATCTATATCAGCGGCTTCATAAATTTTTTGATCAATACCTGTCATTGCTGCAAGATATATAAGCATATTTCCCCCAAGACAACCATAAAGAGAAATTGCAACAATTACAACAAGAGCCATATATCCCATATTTAATTCAACACTAGTTGCACTTAATAATGATTTCCAAACAAAAATCATCGCTGCACCACTAGTTAAAGAAGGAATATAAAATATAACTTTCAAAAAATTGTGTTTTAATTTCACTTTAGAAACTAAAAATGCAATTACAAGACTACTTATAATTGAAAGCGGAACATAGAATATTGCAAAAAGTAAAACATTCTTTAATGAATTTAAAAAATATTTATCTTCTAAAATATTTTTGAAATTATCGAATCCAATAAATCCAGAAAATTCAACCCCATTATAATCAGTAAAAGAATAAAAAAGTGATAATACAAAAGGCAATACAGTAAAAACAATAAATAGTATTAATGCAGGCAACATAAAAGTATATGCTACTATCGTATCATTTCTCTTTTTATGAGAAGGGAGCGCAAATACCTTATTATTTTCCTTTTTATTTTTCATGTATTAATACCTACTAATAATTTTGTCAGTTTCAGTTTTTAATTCACTTATTAATTGATCAATAGTGCCATCATATACTCCTTTGTAATATTCTTGAATATATTTGTTATAAATATTAATTTGAATATTAACGAACCCAGGAATACTTGGTCTTGTATCATAATTATCAGCATAACTTGCTGCATCTTTTAATACTTCAGTATTTTGAATCCAATCATTACTATATAAAGATTTTAAAGCTGGTAAAGTATTTGAAGTTTTGCTCCACTCTAGAGCTGTTTCTTCATTACAAAGCCATGATTTCATAAATTCCCAAGCTTTTTCTTTCTTTGCTTCCCATTCTGTAGTTCTATATTTGCTAATTGGATTTGGTAATGCAATTCCAAAACCGCCAATCATTCCACCATTTTTACCATTTTTACCGGTATATCGTGGTTGAGGTAAAAATTTATAATTAAGATTTGGGGCATATTTTTTCAGGTATGATGAAAAATAAACAGGTTGATTAAGCATTGCTAAACGTCCATTTTTAAATGAGTCTTTGCCATTATAATTTCCATTGCAAACGTCACCCGCACCAAAATCTTTAAAATAATTCAAAACAGCTCTAGTTTCATCATTATCGTATTCGATTGTTCCATTTGCTCCAAAGTCAATTCCTGTTGAAACCATAAATTTGAAGAAGTGTTCGTGTAAATCATCTGCACTATATCCAGCTGGATTAAAACCCTCTGAACTCTTGTTTGCAACACCATGAGCAATAGTTTTCAAATCATCCCATGTCCAATTTTCATTTAGCATATTTTTATATTCAGCAGGTATTAAGTCCATGTTTACATAAATACCCCAAATATCTAAGTCTAAAGGTAGTCCATATTGATGGCCCTTATAAGTAAGTTCATCATAAGCTTGTTCTTGGAATAATGAAGCACTGATATTATCACGAGAAATATAATCATCAATTGGGATTAAATATTCTTCAGCAGCATAAGTTGGAGTATTAAAACGATCCCAAATAACAAGATCTGGTTGCTTACCAACAAGTAAAGAAGATGCTAAAGATGTTTCAAATTCAGCCTTAATTGTTAATTTAATTTGCGTTTTATTTTTTGAATTATAACTTTCAATAAAAGCTTTTAAATTTTCAGCATCGTGTTGTACCCATTGACCACCAGCCCACATAGTTAAAGTGTCATCAGAATTATTGTTATTACAACCACTTGCGCTAAACAACATAAGCGACATCAATCCAACAATAAATAGATTTCTTTTTTTCATAAATTTGTCTCCAATATTTTTATAAATTTCTAAATTTTAATTTTTAAAATCATCCTTACTTTGTTTTTTATTTTATTTATTAATAAAACTATATCACAATTAGAATTGTTAAAAATATTTTAGAATAATTATATACCTTATTTATAACAAATATAATTTGATATAGACAAAGTAAAAGTTCGACTATATCGAAACTTTTTTCTATTTGCAATATTAAAAATATTTACTTATAATGATTAAAAATATATGGAGAAACAATATTAATATGGCAACCGTAAAATTAGTTAATTTAAATAAAATTTATCCTAATGGTGTTCAAGCAGTTTACGACTTCAATTTAGAAATTCATGATAAAGAATTTATTGCTTTTGTTGGCCCTTCTGGATGTGGCAAAACAACTACTTTGCGTATGATTGCCGGTTTAGAAGAAATCACAAGTGGAATGCTATTTATAGATGGCCAATTATATAATGATGTACCTCCAAAAGATCGTCATATTGCAATGGTGTTTCAAAGTTACGCACTTTATCCTCATATGAATGTTTTTGATAATATGGCTTTTGGATTAAAAATGCGAAAGGTTTTAGTTCCAAAACTTGACAAAAACGGAAATGAAATCCTTAAAATAGATAAAAAAGCTATTAAAAAATATCAAAAACAACTTAAAATTTTTAAAAGTCAACTTGAGATAGCAAAATTAAATAGCCCAGATTCAATTCCAGAAATTGAGAGAAACATCAATACTACTTTAGAAAAAATTAATTATTACGAAACTACGCCTGTCGCCAAGCAAAAATATGTTCGCCGTTCCAAAAAAGAAATCGAGGAAAGAGTTTTTCAAGCTGCAAAAATTCTTCAATTAGAAAAATATTTAGACCGAAAACCTGATGCTTTATCCGGAGGGCAACGTCAAAGGGTTGCTCTAGGTAGAGCAATTGTTCGTAATGCAAAAGTATTCTTAATGGACGAACCTTTATCAAATCTTGATGCAAAATTAAGAGTCCAAATGCGTACTGAAATTATAAAATTACATCAACAAATGGGTTCAATAACAATTTATGTTACTCACGATCAAACAGAAGCTATGACCATGGCTTCAAGAATTGTTGTAATGAAAGAAGGTTATATCCAACAAATTGGTACACCTAAAGAAATCTATAATCATCCGGTTAATAAATTCGTAGCTGGTTTTATTGGTTCACCAGCAATAAACTTTGTTGACGCAATTTTTGATGGCACTCATTTAACATTTGATGGAGGAAAAATCAAATTAACAAAAGAGCAAATAGAAATTCTTAAAAAAGAAAAAGCTCCAAACGACCTCGTTATAGGAATAAGACCTGAAAACATTGCTATTAATTTAAATAACGAAGGAAAACAAGAAATTAGCATCGTAGAAACATTAGGAAGCGAATTATTAATACACTTTAATATAAATAGTGACAAAATGCTTTGCGCCAAAATCATTACCGAAAAAGAAATTAAAGTTGGTCAAAAGTTTGATTATGAATTTAAAGCAAATAACATACATGTATTTAATAAAGATACTGAAGTTTCTTATTTCTAATTTAAAAACTGCTAGCAATTAAACTTAGCAGTTTTCTTTTTATTTCTTTAATGTTTTTAATGAATTGCCTTCATAAATTGTATATGAACTAAATAATTTTAGTGCAACATTTTCCTTATTCATCAATTTATCAAGTACGCTTACAGCTATTTTCCCCATTTCGTTTTGATCTTGAATAATACGTGCAATATTTGGATTAACTAATCCATAGCAATAATCAAACGTTATTAACGAATAATCATTTGGAATTGTTTTATTCATCCTTCTTATTGCTTCATAAAGAATTTTACATACAGTAAATTCACTAGCAAATAAACATGTAATATCTTTTTCTTTAGTTAAAAATTGAATGACCGATTCTACATCTTTATCGAAATCTTCCTTAGTAAAGTTTGTGTTTGGACACTTTAAAATATTTGCAACATATTGTTCCCTTAAGAATTTTTGATTGTAAAAAAATGAAGATTGAAAACCATTTTTTCTATTTTCTATTGAAGAAACTCCAGAGTCTTTTCCACACAAGAAAGCAATTTTTTCATGCCCTTTGTCAAATAACAATTTTGTTGCTTTTTGTGTTGCTTCAAAATTATCGGTACGTACGCAATGTAATTGCATACCAGTAAAATCTCTATCAACTAACACAATTGGAAATCCATTAAAGTGATGGAAAATTAATCTTTCGTTATAATATTCATCGTGAACTGGTTGAATAATCAACCCTTTGCAACCCATATTAATTAATTCATCAACATATTTAGTTTCAAGTTCGATATTGCCTTTTGAATTTTTAAAAACAACGTTATAGCCAAGTGAAGATAATTCTTTTTCAATGCTCATTAATAATTCAAGTCCAAAAGCAGCAGACATATTGCTTAAAATCAAACCGACAAGATTTAATTTGCTATTATCAAGCGAATTTTCCATGAATTTTTTAGAAACAAAAGTACCTCTACCTGGATATCTGACGACATATCCTTCTTGAACGAGTATTTGCATCGCTTTTTTAATTGTAATTCTGCTAGTAAAGTATTCCTTAGTTAATTCATCCTCAGTTGGTAAACAATCATCAATTTTATAAACACCATCAATTATCTTTTTCTTTAAATCTTTATATACACTTCTATATAGTGAATCACTACTCATATTTTTTTGCCTTCTTTTATGAATGTTACTATTAATCACACAAATTAGTCAACAACTTTGTTATATATTGTTATATAAGATTATATTTTGTTCTAAAAAGAATAATTGTTATTATCTATATGTTAAAAGGCTTCGAACTTTCTTTGTTCGAAGCCTTAAAATTTAATTATTTTATTAGTTAATCAACAACTACATCCAAATTAGTTAAGCAAATTCTAAATGTTCTTGTTGGAATATGGATTCCTAAATTAACATTACTTTGACCAACTAATTGTGTTAAATCAAATTCAAGATATTTGACGCTTTCATCTATACGTTCTTGTTTAGTTTGAACTAAAGCACCATTAAGCAACAATTGGAAGTCTATATCTTCGCCATCCCCATTGAAATTTCTAAAACCAACTCTTACTTTAACTGATTTGCCGCTTAAAGCTTCATCACTTAAATCAAATGTACGGGTAATTCCGCCAGCAAGATCTTGAGTACGGAAATTAATTCCTTCATTATAAATTGAGAATGGTCCAACTGGTAAAACCTCTAACGCGGTATTGTCATTCAATTGTTTAATAACACTTGCATCCCAAGATTTAGATTCTGTAACTTTAAAGATACTTGTAAACCCAATGGATGAAATTACTAAACGGTCATCATATCCATTTTCATCTTTATCGCCATCAACTCCTGGACCGGCTAAATTTTTAATTGTAATAGTAACTTCTTTATTTAAATATTTTGATAAATCATAAGCGTACATAACAGCATTTTGACAATCATCACTAACTTCATCAAGTTTTGTATATGCACCATTTTTAGTGAAATAATCGTCATTATAACCAATAGCTTTTAAAGCTACTTCGTTATCACCATCTTTAACTCTTACTTCGCCTTTAAAGTCAGCACCGAAAGTTCGAGCGCCAAAAGCCATTGTTGTATGTTTTTCATCAATTGTTAATGTTTTACTAATCGAAGATCCACGACCAAGTTTTAATCCTTCGCCAAATCCATCATTAGCATCACCATCACTGCTCCATGATTCAAGAATCTTAGCGTATTTAAGTGAATCATCACCCATTTCTCCACCCCAATTCTCTTTAAAATCATGGCCCCAGGCAAATTCACCATTTGAATATTCAACAATAGGTGTGTCTTCCTTTGCTGGATAAGAGAGATTTTCATCAACTTCATCAGTTACAACATATTCGATTTTTGATAAAACCATTCTATAGTTACGACTTGGAATATGAATACTGTAATTTGTTTTGCTTCCAACTTTATCGGTTAAATCAATACCAACAACTGCAAAATTATCACTTCTATCTCTTGTTAAATAATCTTTATATGTTTCTTCAAGAGAACCGTCAACCATTGCTTGGAATGTTGCTAAAATATTATCTTCACATAATGCACGCCAATAAGTTTTAACATATACGTGTTTACCTGCTTCTATATCGCTTAAATCTAATGTTTCAGAAATACCGCCAGCAAAATCCTGCGATCGGAAACTAATACCTTCACCATACATGGTTGCTGGCCCTGCAATCATAAGTGATTTAGTGTCGCTATAACCATCGATATTCGAGGTTTCAAGTGTTTCGGATTCAGTAATTTTCTTTTCGCTTCCAAATGAAACTGAACCAATAACTAAATCTTCATTGCCGCCAAGAACATAACATTTTAAATTAAGAATAGATACCCAGACATCTTGACCAATATAACTAGATAAATCATATGTTTTCATTGTTGCAACTTCGCAACCATCACCAGCGCCTTCAAAATAAGTTGGTGATGTTTTCTTTGTAAATAATGGCAATTTATCTCCAATTGCTACAAGACCTACACCATTAACAGTAACGCCGCCTGCATAATCTTCATCAGCACCGCCAAAATTTCTCACTGCAATAGTCATATAACTTGTTTCTTTTGTAACATGAACGAGCTTAGTAATTGAACCTTCTTTTTGAAGTTTAAGACCTTCATTAATATCTTCGCATGTTCCAACTTTTATCCAACTAGAATCATTTGCAAGTGTTTCAGGAGCGCTAACTCCATCTCTTGGATTCATCTCGCCGCCCCAATTATCAATATAATTTCTGCCCCAATAATTCTTTTGGGTTGCAACACTAATAACATCCGTAATATCTTTAATTTCAGCATTAATAATTACACAATGATTTGAATAGTTTGAAACTTCAGCAATTCTAATAACATGGGCTTTTGTTAAATCAAGACCCAAATTATCAAGACGATAAATAACTAGCATTTCTCTTCCGCAATTTTTATCTAAAGTAATTTCGCTTGTTTTAAAATTAATAGCATTAACCGTAACACCATCAATAGTAAGTTTTACCTTTGCCCCGGTTTCGCCATCTTCTTGACCTTCAAAATCACGCATTGTAACAGTCAAATATGGTTTTTCTTTAGTTATATTTTTGACGATTGCCATACTTTGACCTTTTTTAAGATCAAGACCTTCATTAAGAGTTTCTAAAACACCACTTGAAGGTGACCACTCTGAAACAAAAGTCTCCTTATCCCATGAATTACTTTCAGAAGCAAAATGACTAACAGTAACCTCATTAGAAAGTTCACTATCTTTATATTTTTCATCTCCACTTTCGACTTTTGCTTGAACTTTAACGGTTGAAGTTACTCCATTATCTAATAAAGGTACTTTATAAGATGTACCTACAACTTCAACACCCGTTGAGCTTCCATTTACAAAAACAAGATAATAAGCAGCATTCGCAACATCTCCCCATACTACTTCACCAGATTTTGTTTTACTAGCCTCAACAACAGGGGTTGCTAAAGCGACTTTTTCATCTTTTGGATCATCAGGATTATCTGGAATAACAGGTTCTGGAGGTGTTGGGGTTGGATTATCATTACCTTTGCACCCTGTAAGTGATAATATTGCTATACTTGCAATCAAAGCAAATTTCTTTTTCATTATATTCTCCTTTAGTTTGCCTTTTTTGGATATTTATATCCTTTTATAGATTTATTTTAACGAAATAAAATTCAAAGTCAAAAATTGGAATGCTTTAAAAACATAAGAAAAACACTTATATACATAGTATATAAGTGTTATACATTCAATTCTTATACAAATGTATTATTTGGTATAACAATTTATAACATTTATAAGGTAATAATCTTTAGTTTTTTTAAAATGAAAAATTTTTATGTTATATAAAAGGTATAATTTATTTATTGATTTTATTTCTTTTTAAAAATTAATAAATAAATTTATCAATTAATGTATTCGTATTTTTGTCGTATAATTTGCCGTCAATTGAATAAAAATATTTATTTGAATCATCAATTTGAATTTTGCATCTTACGATATAAATATCCATAATTTCTTCACCATCATTATTTCCATAAGAACTACAAAAAACATCTTTTGTTGCATAAGTAACTGATTTTAAGGTTGATGGTAAGTTTATATTTACATAATATTCATGAATTTGAACATTATCTGTATAGATAAAATCAGCATCATATTTTGCAATAAAATTTTGATTTACATCAGGTGTTTTAATTTTTGCTAATACGTAAAATGGGCACGGAACACCTCTTCCAAAATAACCACCTAATTCAGTAATTGGGATTCCTTTATAGTTATCTTCTATTACAATATTTGGATCGTCATTGTTAATATCAAAATAAATACAGGCCACAAAAGCATTGTTTTCAAAATCGCTATATCCAATTTCAATATTTCCATAATCAGTTATATCATAATTCAATGAGCATGATGAAACTAACAAAACAAAAATTAATGATAAGAAAATAAGTCGCAAGTTTTTGAACATAGTTTTAAATATATCAATTTACTATTAAATGTCAACCATACACAAAAGCTAAATATTATCTTATAAACACATGGTCATATAAATTGGCAAATTGCAGTAGTCAACGTTTTGTAGACACTTATTTGTTTTTATCGGATTTTGCTTCCTCTATTTTTTTCTGCTTTTTTTCATATTTAATCTTGCTTGGTTTTTTAGGAACAAGTTTACCAGATAATGACATCTCCTTATAAGCTTTTGGCGTTAAATATCCAAGAGCAGCCGAAGGTCTTTCTTCGTTGAAAAAAGTAATGTATCTTTCTACGAATGCTGGAACATCTTCACAATGGCTTAAATCGAAATCAATGAACATTTCAGTTTTAACCCATCCGTTAATTGCTTCCGTTGCACCATTATCTGTAGGTGTGCCTGCCCGAGACATAGAATGTGTGATATGATATGGTGGAAGAAGCTCATTGAAGCTTTTTGAAGCGTAGACTGAACCTTGATCGGTGTGTAAAATCAATTCTAGGTCGTCTACCTTTTTCTTTTTCTCAATTACCATTTGAAGTCCTTCGAAGTATGTATTTCTATCGCCTTTTCTTTTTGAAAGCCCATATCCTACAATCTCATCGTTCCAAAGATCCATGTAGAGAGTAAGTTCCCAATATATTTTATTTGTCCAAAATGCTGTCATATCACTAACCACACATTGAAGTGGGCCATCTATGTTAATTGATGCCATAACTGCATTAGGGAATATCTTTTTAGGCTCACCAGATTTCTTATATTTGTAATGCTTACTTTGCGACTTAATATCAGAAAATTTGCAGCATCTGTGCGCATATTGGTCAGACATGACTGTTCCTAAATCAAGTCTGATTTTAGCGTTAAGCCATCGATATCCATGGCTTGGATATTTTTTGTGATACTTCTCGAACAAAATAATGTCAGACATTCTTTTTTTCACTCTTGGACATGGATTTAGAAGTCTAGCTTTCCATTTGTAATATCCTGATCTTGATATTGACATCTCTTTGCAAAGGGCTTTAATTGGCCATTTAGTTGACAATTCCATGGCTACTTGGTATTCGAGTCGCTTATAGTAATGAATTCCTTCGTCTTTCCACCTCCTTTCACCGAGTACCCTTTTTTTGTGCGAGATACCTCGATGTCTTTTCTCATAAGTTCAGCGATCAATTGCTCTTTAGTCATTTCATTGTAATCTTTAAATGTTTCAAACGAATCGTTTGTTTCTGGAATTGGCTTGATGTTATTTGCCTTCATGTACTCTTTTACATAATTGACGATACAAGGTATCGTAACATCGTATTCTTTTGCTGCTTCCTCTTTTGTAAGAGCGTGTGTAAAAACACGACAACCAATTTCAATTCTTTCTTTCTGTGTGTAATACATTTAATTTCCTCCAGTCTTTAAATTATATTTCAGATGTTTCATACATCCTAGTTTGTAGTATACGGATGATTAACATACTGTTTCCTTATAAATTTTTATGTGTCTACTTTTAGGTTACCACTTCACATATGCCCTTCCTTCCTTATTATATTCAATTGAAAAGTCGCTCCCTTTTTATAATAAAGTCCGCAAAAAGTCGCTTGCTTTTTGTTATATTTCAATTGAAAAGTCGCTTGCTTTTTATGTGGGAGGTAGAAAATGTATTTCAAAAGAAAAATAGACAGTAAACTTGATGACTGGTTGAAAGAAGGAGCAAGAACCCCAATTTTAATTACAGGGATTCGTCAATGTGGCAAAACTGAATGTATTAAAGAATTTGCAAGAAGAAACAATTTGGAATTAATAAATATAAATTTTTGGCAAAAACCGGAATATTCAAAAGATTTTGAGAACAGTTTAAATATTGATACTTTGATATCAAATATTTCGTTAAGATTCCCTGGGAAGTCTTTTAACAAGGAAAAAGTTTTGATATTTTTCGATGAAATTCAAGAATGTCCAAGAGCCAGATTATCATTAAAATTTTTTAAAGAAGATGGAAGATACAATGTTATAGCAAGCGGATCATATTTGGGCATTAATGGTTATATCATTGGAGATGTAACACCAATTCCAGTTGGTGCAGAAGAAATTATTCAAATGAAAACGATGGATTTTGAAGAATTTTTATGGGCAAATGGATATCAAGAAAAACAAATTGACCACTTAATTGAATATTTTAATGATAAAAAACCAATTCCTGAAAATGTTAATAATATTTTTAAATCATTATTTTTAAAATATGCTTGCATAGGTGGATTTCCTAAAGCAATAAAAGAATATTTGAAAAAAAATAAAATAATTGATGCCTATAAAGAAACTAATAATATTGTTTTTGATATAAAAACAGATTTTGGTAGACGAAAAGATAAAAATGGAAACCCAGTTTTTCGCGCCTCTGAAGTTGCAAGAATTCATAATGTTTATGATTTAGTGCCATCTTTTTTAAGCAAGGAAAATAAAAGGTTCGTTGCTTCAAAAATTGAAGGCGGAACTCAATA
The DNA here is from genome assembly GCA_963618895.1 of Slackia isoflavoniconvertens. GTDB lineage: Bacteria > Bacillota_I > Bacilli_A > RFN20 > CAG-826 > Onthovivens. The sequence continues at coordinate 18,283 of CAVEUG010000079.1, forward strand.
TGACAAAAACAATGCAATTGAATACCTAAAACAAGCCCACATAGTTAATAAAGTTTATAATGTTGAAGTTCCCTCTCTTCCATTAGGTTTAGAAAAAATAGAATCTTAATATAAATTATTTCCAGAAGATATCGGAATTATAATGACAATGTATGGAGTAGATACAATTGTTGCAATAAACAACGGATATCTTGGCCAAGGTAAAGGAGCAATTTATGAAGCTTTGGTCTTTGATTCACTAAATAAAGCCGGCATAGAGACATATTACTTTGCAAAAAAGAGCGGTTTAGAAATAGATTTTGTAATATCATATAAAGGATTCGCTACATTAGTTGAAGCAAAAGCAAAAACAGGCAATACTAAATCAAGTAAAACCGTAATGATGCACCCAGAACATTATGGGAAAACTAAATTAATTAAAATTGGCGATTATAATGTGAGCGAAGAAGGAGACATAATTACTATTCCTCATTATTTAACATTTGCATTGGGGAAAATTAAATATGATTTCTAGGTTCAAGAATACAACTATTATTTTCAAGAAAAAATGATTAATGAAAGGGATAGGTACTATTTTAATAGTATTTATGGTGCGAAAAATATTTATGATTTTATTTGACTTTATGAATTGGGAATGGAATACACCAAACCACTATGGCCCAGGAATGTATAGTTATTTCCATATAATTTGGCTTGTGATTATGGTCGCATTATGTGTTGGATCATATTTCTATGCAAAAAGATTTAATTCTCCAAAAACCGTTGATAGAACTATTCTTGTCATCGATATAGTTCTTTTAATTACAGAAATTTTAAAACTAATAATGTATCAATTTAGTTATTATGGTTATTTCCGCATTGATGTTTTACCTTTCGCGTTTTGTTCAATTCCTTTATATGTCGCTTTCGTTGGAGCATTAGTTAAAAATAACAAGGTCAAAAATGTTTGTTACACATTCCTTGCCTTTTATGGCATTATCGGTGGCTTAAGTGCGATGTTATATCCAATTACACTTCATACCAAATTAATTTATATCTCATTTCAAACGATGTTTTGGCACACATTACTTGTTGCAATGGCATTTTATTTAATATTTGCAAAGGGATATGGTCGATCTTATAAAAAAGAAATCATCCCGCCATTTTGTTTATTCGTTTGTTGTTGTTTTTTAGCAATTGGACTAAATGAAGTCTTTTACCACGCCTATCTAAAGCCTAGACAAACTCCAAGTTTTTCTTTCAATACCAATCCAACTTCCAATGATTATCTAAGTTATGGTTATCTAAAAGATGATTCATATCATTTCATTAAAGAGGAAGATGGGATATTTACTGTCACTTCAAATTATAAAGAAAGAATTAACTTTTGTATTGAATATCCTAAAGAAGATAAAACAAACACAAGTTACAACATCGTATACTGCAACAAAAAGAACAATATTAAATATATAGAAATAAGCAACAATAAAGAACTTATTCTTGTAGATAAGCCAACGAATAATTGGAAAATGCATCAGTTAACCCAAGACAAATCCGTTTTTACAATGAATGTAAAGGGACAGAATTATTTTATAACATTTGATAATGAAACAATAAATATCATTCCAGTAAACGCTTATAACGAATCTGCTCTCGTAGGTTATTTTATCAATGTAAGCGAAAAAAGCATTGGCGATGCCGCGGATTTCTTCTTTATTTCAAATCATAACCCTACTTCAATACCAATCTTAAATCTTATTCAGCCACATGTTCCTTATCCTATCTTCATTTTAATCTACATGAG
>CAVEUG010000080.1:0-7688 GCA_963618895.1 Slackia isoflavoniconvertens
ATATTTCAAAGCTTTATCCAAATGTTAAAGAAACTTTAATTTCTTTATACCAAAAAGGGTACCAGTTAATAGTTTTTTCAAATAAACCTAATGGAGCTTTACAATTTTTAATGAAAGAAAAACTTTCAGATATTCATTTTCTTGCTATCCAAGGAAATGTGCCTGAATATCCACCAAAGCCAGACCCAATATTATTAAATAAAATTATGAATTCTAATTGTTTAAATAATGGATATGGGTTTTATGTTGGGGATTCAATAGTAGACTTAGAAACCGCAAGAAATGCAAATTTAAAATCAATAATTTTAAAATCTGGATATGGAGATTATGATGAAATTGAAAAAGCAAAGCCAGATTATATGATAGATGAGTTTAGTGATTTATTATCATTATTAAATGAAATTGAGGATAGAGAATAGATGGAAAAATTAGTGCGAGAAAATTATACCTTTAGCAAAAAATGTTTATTAATATTGCTCTATCTCTTTTATATTAATAATGTTGATTATAAATCTATTATTTTCCGTAATTTTGGTTTCCATTTTGATCCAACATGTAATTTCAAGGTTATTGTCACAAGTAAAAAAGGGAATATACATAAATATATAGTCCACATTTTTAATAATGGAGTTAATGAAGAAAAACTAAAAGAATTAGATGTTTTAGGAAATGTAAACATTATAAAAGTTAACAATTGTTTAAATTTGAATTTTTTTGAACCATCACAAAGCTTAAATATTTATTTTGATGAGTCTAATTTTTTGGCTCATGGTTTCGTTGAAGGAAAACCAACAAGATATGAACTTCTTAAAAATTCTAAATCGGTTTTTAAAGAAGAATTACTTTTTAACTTAAGCAATGATGCAAGTAAAAATAACATCAATGATAGCGCCGAATCATTTATTCTTTTTTTGCTTAGACTTTATACGGTCCAACTTCCAATTGATATGGTTTTAGGAGCTGGTATTAATATGGATTATGGAGCAAAAGATTGGCAACATTTAGTTGAAGCATTAAATTTAGATTTTTATAAAGAGGACGACTTGTTGGTCACTCAAGTTAAACATTATGTTGGTGATGAATTATTTGTTTCTAGTAAGCTTATTAAAACAAATGGGTTTGATGTTTATGACTCTTTAAATAATGAATTATATTTATTTAAAGAGGCAAGATCATTTAATGATCCGGATTCTACTTTATATAAGATTGTGGATTTTTTAGCAAGAAAAAAAGAAAGAATCGATGTAATTACATATAATTATGATACAAATTTGGAATATTTATTAAGAAAGAGAAACTGTAACTATAATACGGTTTATGACAATACTTCATTTATTTCGAAATTTGCAAATATTAATATTTATCACGTGCATGGCTTATTGCCATATGATAAAACTAGACAGGAGAAATATTTAAATTCTATTATTTTTAATGAATCAGAATATTTTTATCTTTACAACAATCCGTATACATGGAATATCGAAAAACAACTACATGATTTTACTTTCAATTGCTGCATTTTTGTTGGAATTAGTCTTACAGACCCAAATATGAAGAGATTACTGGAACTTGCAACAAATTATTTAAAGTTTAATTTTATTTTCATGAAGAAAGAAAAGGCGTATAATCCTAAAGTCTATAGGGATGTTACAAATTATTTTTTTACTTATGATTTAGTAACCATTTGGATTGATGATTTTTCAGAAATTAATGATTGGTTAAAACTAATCTAGGAGGATTTTGGTAAATGAAAATTTCAGAAGAAGTACAAGAGGCTTTAAATGAGAACAGGCCTGTTATTGCATTAGAGTCTACAATTATAACTCATGGCATGCCATATCCTAAAAATGTGGAATGCGCGCTAACCGTAGAAAAAGTAATTCGTGATAATGGTTGTATACCTGCAACCATTGGTTTAATTAATGGCGAAGCAGTGATAGGTTTAAGCCCTAAGGAAATTGATGAACTTGCTCAACATAAAAATGTTAGAAAAACAAGCAGAAGAGATTTACCTATTGTTTATGCAACTAAAGGATGGGGAGGAACTACAGTTACAACAACCATGCTTTTAGCAAAACAAGCTGGTATCAAATTCTTTGTTACTGGCGGAATTGGCGGAGTTCAAAGAGGAGCTGAAAAAACTTTTGATATTTCAAGTGATTTAGAAGAATTAGGAAGAACTTCAGTTTGTGTTATTTGCGCAGGACCAAAAGCTATTTTAGACTTACCAAAAACAATGGAAGTACTTGAAACAAAAGGAGTTCCTGTTATTGGTTATGGAGTCGACACATTGCCTGCTTTCTTTACAAGAGAAAGCGATTGCAAAGTTGATTTTAATGCCAAAAACCCAGAAGTTGTTGCTGAAATTTGCAAACAAAAATGGGAAAATGGTCTTGAAGGTGGTGTATTAGTATGTAATCCAATTCCCGAAGAATATTCAATGGACTCAAAATTTATTAATAAAGTTATCGATGATGCTATCAATGAAATGGATAAACTTGGAATCAAAGGAAAAGATGAAACTCCTTATTTATTAGGAAAAATTGTTGAATTAACTAAAGGTCAAAGTTTGGATGCTAATATTAGATTGGTGTTAAATAATGCGTTAGTTGGTAGTTTAATTGCAAAAGAGTATTATAAAAAATAAGTATGAATACGAAAAAATCAGTTTTATTAATCGGGGGAACTAATGTCGATTATATTGCAACTTCACAAAATAAAATATTAATGCATAGTAGTAATATTGGTGAGATGGAAATTTCATATGGCGGAGTTATGAGAAACGTTACTGAAAATCTTGCAAGATTGGGCAATGATTGTGTTTTTTTGACTGCAATTGGCGAAGATATGATTGGAAAAGAAATTAAAGAATATATGAAAAAATTGACTGTTGAATTAATTACTCCAAAAACAGAATGTCCTACTTCAAGTTATCTTTGTGTTAATGATTCTGATCATGATATGTTTGTAGGGCTGAATGATATGAGAATCATGGAAGATTTATCGCCAGAATTCATTCGTGGAAACGAAAAAATCATAAATGAATTTGATAGTGTCATACTTGATTCGAATCTTTCTAAAGAAAGTCTTAAGTGCATTTTTAATGATTTCAGCGATAAAAAATTCTTTTGTGAAGCGATTAGTGCAAATAAAGTCATAAGATTTATGCCATATCTTGACAAAATTTATCTTTTAAAATGCAATATTTATGAAGCTAGATCTTTGCTGAGCTCTAATGAGAATGCTGAAGCATTGGCTTTAAAAATATTAAAAACAGGCGTTAAAAAATGTGTCATTACTCAAGGTAAAAACGATATTTATTATGGTGAAAATGATAAAGTGTATTTAGTCAAAGTTAATCCTGTTGATGAGATTTCTGGCAATACGACTGGTTGTGGGGATGCCATGTTTGCTGGAATTATTGATAAGTTAATGATGGGTAAAACATTAAAAGATGCTATAGAATTTGGTAATGAATTAAGTAAAATTACTTTAGGAACAAAAAAAGCTAATAGTGAAGAAATTTCAAAATTAGCTTATAGACATTAATTTTTAGTTATTTGATATAAATTGCATCTGGTCTTTTTTGAAACGGATCTTTTTTATCTATATGGTCGTAAAATAATATACCTTTTAAATGATCAAATTCATGTTGAAATACAATTGCTTCGTATCCTGTGAATGTATGCTTCTCGACTTTGTTTGTTAAAACATTATATGCTTCAAAAGAGATTTTATACGCTCTATGAACAAGCCCAGGGTGTTCTTTATCAACAGATAAACAGCCTTCGCCACCTTCTAAGGCGCATAAACGAACAGATTCGCTCATGATTTTAGGATTAATAAATCCATATTGATGAATTTTATCATTTTCATCAATAAAGTAAATTGCAAGAAAATTTTCATTTATTCCTATTTGAGGAGCAGCAAGACCAACACCAGATTTAACTTTGTTTTTTTCGCTCCATTCAGGGTCTTGTGATAATTTTAAATATTCAACCATGTCTCTTAATAGTTGTTTTCTGTCTTCGCTGATTGGTTCTTTTACAGGAACAGAACGTTCTCTAATACTTTTTTTGTTGTCTTTAATAATAGTAAATGTTTTCATAGTCGAAATATTATATCATCTTTTAAATAAATAAGTGAAATATGATAAAATAATCAAGTATGAATGAAAAATTATTGAATGACTCTATTGATTTAAGAAATAAAATATTAGATTCTGAGGAATATAAAAATCTTTTTTTAAAAAATAAAGAAATGGAAAGTTCTAATGAAGTTAAGATTTTATCTTATAAAAAAGATATTGCTATTATGAATTACGAAGATGCTTTAAAACATTACGATAAAAATAGTATAGAAGTTATTGATGCTGAAAAAGATATGGCGAAAGCGATTTATAATTTAAATAATCATCCAATTGTAAAAGAATATAACAAAGCTTTTGCCGAATTAGCTGGTATATATAAAAGTATTAACTTAGAACTTTTTGGCTTTTATAAAATGGAGAAGTAAAATGATAAGAATTATTGGTGGAACATATAAACATAGATTGATAAATCAACCATCTCTTGAAACAACAAGATGCACAAAAGATATTGCTAAAGAAGGTTTATTTAACTCATTAGGCGACATTGAAAACAAATCATTTTTAGATCTTTTTGCCGGGAGTGGTTCTGTTGGTATCGAAGCTTTCTCAAGGGGGGCGAAACCAGTTTATTTAAATGATAAAGATAGAGAAGTTAAAAGAACAATCATGCGTAATTTAATAGGACTAGGCATAAGTGAAATAGAAGTTTCATGTATGGATGCAAACGAGTGCATAAATGAACTTTCTAAAAAAGGATTGGGATTTGATATAGTTTTTTTGGATCCACCTTATAAATTTAAGATTACAAATGATTATTTAGAAAATATAATTTCTAAAAGAGTTGCAAGTAATAGTACTTGGTTTATTATTGAAGCAGATTCAATTCTAAAAGATGAAGATTTCAAAACGTATAACATTAAGGCATTAAAATATGGTAAAACGTTTATGCATATTTTAAAAAGGAGAGAAGAATAATGAGAATAGCAGTTTATCCTGGAAGTTTTGATCCAATAACAATTGGTCATATAGATATCATTAATCGCGCGACAAAGATATTTGATAAAGTTATTGTGCTTGTTGCAAAAAATCCAAGTAAAAAATATAGGAATTCATTAGAAGATAGAATCGCCATGATTAAAGATGCAACTAAAGATAATAGAAATGTTGAAGTTGATTCCGATGATGGTTTGACTGTTAATTATGCAAAAAAAGTGGGGGCTGCAGCTCTTATCAGGGGTCTTAGAGTAGCAGGCGACTTCGAATATGAATGGCAACTTGCTTCTGCTAACGAATTCATCGATCCAAATATAGAAATAGTATTCTTTTTGGCCCATAAAAAAACTTCATTTATATCTTCCTCAACAATCAATGAAATGTATGATAATGGAGTCGATATTGGTGAATTGGTTCCAGAAATTGTTGTGAAACATTATAAAAAGAATAAATAAAAAGTTCAGGAATTGCTGAACTTTTTAAATAGTTACTTTTTAATTTTGAAATCTCCAACACCATACCACGCTTGAGCGAGGAAATTGGCTCTTGTGACTTCGTTTGTATCGTATGTACTTGGAACTTCGAAGAATACAGTATTTGCTATGTAATTCCAATCGGCACCATTACTTGAAACATTATCAGTTAAATCAAATAATATCACACATGGAACATGAACATCATTTACAGTCTTTAAGAAATTTTCGATATAACCTTTTAATGTTGATTTGCCTGAAGAATTAAGATTATTGTAATAGGCATTTCTTGTACCAAAATTAATCATATCTTCAAATAAAGTTGAGTGATCATCAAGAATATATTCGAATGCTTTCTTTTCGGTATAATGATCTGCAGCATCTCCCATATCTTGATCACAAATAATTGACCAAGCTTTATAAGGTTCTGACGTATCTCCTAGTTTATATGTTGTATCAAAGTTATCTCTTAATTGAACAAGTGCATCACTGAAATTTTCACAATATGAGCAATCACTTTGAGCGAATACTAAGAAGAACTTTTCCCCATATTTGTTTTTAAAGTTATCTAAATCAGATTTGCTGTATTTTTCATTTCCATTTTTATAACCTTGAGCAGCAGCATAATCGATAAAGAATTCATCGACTTGAGAAGTGCCAAGATAAGCGTCATCTAAACTTAAGTTTATTTCTTCGTAGTAATCAAGACCATCATCATCGTCGCTGCTTATATTTTTAATTGCATTTGTAATTGATGGAATAGAAAAAATAACACCAAATATAACACCAACAATCAATAATGGTTGCACCCACGCAGTCTCTTTTATCCATCTCCATATAGCTACAAAAGGAGTAGCAATTTTTTTAAGAATATTCATTCAACGTCCTCCAACAAATAACATGCTTTAAAAATATACCATTTTAGTATATTTTCTTCAACTTTAAATTATATTTAAAGTCTAGCAATAGTATAAACCTTTTTTAGTTTATTGGTAGAAATAAACAAATTAAAGTTGTATAGTAATTATCACTTATGTATATTACGAAACGTGGTAAGCAATTGATCGGAAACTATTTATTTGATCATCCTATACAAAAAGAGACTCTAGAATTAATTAAAGTTACAATAATAACCGCTATTAGCGCTTTTGTTTTTGCTTTTGGGTTTAATACTTTTACTAACCCAAATTTTAATGTTATTGCAAATATTGAAGGAGTTCAAATACATCAACTTGCTAGCTGCGGTGCTTCTGGTCTTTCGCAATCTTTGTTAAGATTATTGAAAATTTGCGACATTGAATTTTTAGCTAATGAAAGTTATGCAAATATAGTCTATTGGTGTTTGTATTTCATTGTTAATATTCCTCTCTTGGTATTGGCTTGGTGTAAAATAGGAAAAAGATTTTGTATATTTACTGCTGTGAATATTGCTTGCGCATCTGGGTTTGGTATTTTACTAAAAAGTAATGATCCAAATTTCTTTGTAAACCAAATATCAGCAATTTTTATTAATCAACCACTTGCTAGAGTTTTGTTTGCTGGAATTTGCACTGGAATGAGCACAGGATTGGCATTTACAATTGAAACTTGCCCGGGCGGAGCAGATGTTATTAGTTATTATATAAGTGAAAAGAAATCGCTTTTAGTAGGAAAGTATAGTTTAATGATTAATCTTGCTATAGTAACACTTTTTTCTTTTTTAAGCATTGTTCCATTAAAACCTATCTTTAATGATACTGGCGTATCTATACCTATTGCTTTTGCTGTATTTATTTATACATGTATTTATGCTTTTGTTAATTCGTATACAACAGACAAAATTAATACAGCAAATTTAAAAGTTCAATGTCAAATCATTACAACTGAAAAAACACTTCCAAATAGTTTAATTGCTGCCTTGCCACATAGTTGCACAATCTTAAATGGATATGGTGGATATAGTTTGGAAGGAAAATACATTATTTTAATCGCTGTTAGAAAAAAAGAAATTCCTTTAATACGACAAGTTTGCAAAAAAGAAGATCCAAAAGCATTCGTAGATGTTATTCCACTCGATAATGTTTATGGTAAATTTTATAGAAAGAAAATTAAATGATGTAATCGATAAAAAATCACTCATGCGAGTGATTTTT
>CAVEUG010000081.1:0-19688 GCA_963618895.1 Slackia isoflavoniconvertens
TACTCCTATTGTTGATCGTAATGTTGACACAAATTTAGGAGTTCTTTGTTCTTTGCAACATCAAGTATTTGGTCGATTTAATGGGGAAATCAAATACAAAAAGAAAAGCATCAAAATTAATGATGCTTTAGGTATGGCTGAAAGAGTCGTTAATAAATGGTAGATTATTTCAAACCTGCCATTTTTTTAAGAACTTCTATATAAGTTTTTATATATTTTTTCTTAACGTGACCATTCATAACTTTTAGAATAATCTTTTGTTCTTCATAACTTACATCATCACCACTAAACAAGAACATTTGTCTATATGGAGTTGTTAGTGCAATTTCTAAATAGAATGGATTCTTTTTTAGTTCCTTTTGAGAAAGAATTGCCCTATAAATTATTCTTCCAATAAGTCTACCTCTACTTGTTCTAAAACAATGATTGTCAGTTATTTTAAACTTGCTTAAATTATATTTAGGAAGTTTATTTCCACATATTGTCTCAAATTCATGGTTTGGAACTTTTTGGATTTTACCATTAAAATATGAGATAACTTGTGAACGATAATATGGAGATTCTATCTTTTCATTTGATTGAATATAGAAATCTTTACTTAACATATTGTTTTCACTGTCACCGCCAACATAAACAGTATAATTTCCAGTTTCTAATACCCATCTCTTTTCTTTATAGTTAAAATATTTTAAATTATCAAATGGAATTTCCATATGAATTTGTTTTTCTTCGCCAGCTTTTAAGAAAATCTTAGTAAAATCTTTTAATTCTTTTAATGGTTTAAAGACTGTTGTTTGCGGTCCACCAACATATACTTGAACAACTTCTTTCCCATCAACTTTACTAACATTTTTGATTTTACAAGTAATAGATAGTTTTCCATCATTAAGCACAATATTCATATTTCTATATTTAAATTTTGAATAACTTAAACCAAATCCAAATGGGAAAAGAGTAGGTTTTTTAAAAGTTGAGTAATATCTATAACCAACAAAAATTGATTCTTTATAATAAGATGCATTTGATCCACCAGGGAAATATTTATAACATGGAGTATCTTTTATACTGATTGGAAAACTCTCAGCGAGTCTACCACTTGGATTAACTTTCCCATAAAGAATATCAACTATTGATTGACCATAAGCTTCACCACCAAGATAAGCTTCTAAAATACCTTCGACCTTATTTATAAATGGCATCGTAACTGGTGCACCATTAATTAAAACAACAATAATATTTTTATTAACTTCATAAATATTATTAAGTAGTTTAACTTGGTTCTTAGGCAAATCTAAAGTCTTTCTGTCATAACTCTCTGATTCGTCATATTCCCCAAGTCCCATTAATAATACAACTTTATCGACTTCCTTAGCTTTAGTAAGGCACTCATGTTCTAAAGATACAGTATCTTCTTTTTCATTCATGGAATAGCCAGTTGCATATGTGACATTCTTACTATCACCTATGGCCTTTTTAATCCCAATAACATTTATCGCATTAACAGTACTCGATCCGCTAGCTTCAAATTTATCAAAATTTAAGAAATCGCCGACAAACAAAACTTTCTCATCTTTTTTAAGTGGAAGTATCTCATTATTATTTTTAAGTAAAACCATACCTTCATCAGATACTTCTTTAGCTATATCATGGTCTTTTTCAAAATCACATTTATAATTTTCAACTCGCCTATTTTGTGCTGCCATTAATGAATTTGCTAAACAATATACCCGGTCATTGATGACACTCTCATCAATTTTCCCATCATTTACCGCTTGGATTAACATTTCAGGTGCTTTTTTGCCACTACAAGGCATCTCTAAATCTTCGCCTGCTAATACTGCTAAATCTCTATGAGCACAACCTCCCCAGTCACTCACAAAAAAGCCTTTAAAACCCCACTCATTTCTTGCGACATCTGTTAATAACCATTTATTATCGCTAGAAAATACACCATTAATTTTGTTATAACTTGTCATAATCGACATAGGTTGGCCATTTTTAACAGCGATTTCAAATCCTTTTAAATATATTTCTCTCAAAGCTCTTTCATCAACAACTTCATCAATCATTGATCTATAAGTTTCTTGATTATTGCATGCAAAATGTTTTAATGAACAACCTACACCGTTATCCTGAAGACCATTAATATATTCGCTTGCTAATAATCCTGCAACATATGGATCTTCCGATATATATTCAAAATTTCTACCACATAATGGGCTTCTTTTAATACAAATACCAGGGCCCAAAACCATATCAACATTATAATGTTTTGCTTCTTCCCCTAATGCATGACCGAATTTATATGCTAGTTCTTTATTAAAAGTGGATCCAAGAACAACATTTGTTGGAAAAGCAGTTGCTTTAACAGATTGTTCATCACCAATTCCGCTACCCTTTAAAACTTTTCTAATTCCATAAGGACCATCAGTCATTAAGATAGGTTTCAATCCAATTTTCTTTAATTCAACTGTTTCCCAATTATTAGCACCGCTTAAAAAATAGCACTTTTCTTTCAATGTTAATTTTTCAATATCTTTTCTTTCCATTATGTATCACCTTCCAACTAATATTTTAATATTTTTCCCACTTATAAAGAAGAAAAACAAAAATAAGTTTCTTTTAAAATGTATAATAATTATTGTTAAATTGAGGAACTTAAAATGGAAAACGAAAACACTGAAATGATTAGCTCAATTAGAAGAAAAATTGGGCTTGTAATTTGCCTTACAACTTTCTTTTTATTTTTATTATTAGATTGTGGTTATTTTGCATATAACTATTTCGTTTTAAAAGTAGATTTAGAGACAAGTTTAATCAATATAATCCCGCTTTCAATATGTCTTTTTGTTGCTTGGATTATCGTTTTTATTTTGAGTATATCTTTAAGCAAAATGATTATTAAACCTATTCTAAAAGCCGAAAAAGATAAAGAACAATATATCGGAAGGATAAAAAATAATATCAAAACGCCAATAAAAAACATTAAAGAAAATGCCTTAACTTTAAAAAGTACAAACGAGAAAAATCGATGGGTGCAAAATATCTTAAACGAAACAAATAATATGTATTTAATTGTCGAAGATATTGGAAATCCAAATCCAGTTGAACACAAAATAGTTCAAGAAGAACAATCTGAAGATATTATTAAGGAAGAATTTGATTTAAGTAATTTGGTTGAGCAAATTTCTGTTTCTTATGATGCAATATGTTTTAATAATCATGTTGAGTTTGTCAAAAATATTGAACCAAAAATAATATTAAGCAGTAATAAAAAAGATGTTTCAACATTAACAAAAATATTAATTGAAAACGCGATTAAAAATGTAGATTTTAATGGAATTATCCAAGTTGCATTATTTAAAGATAATGGAAATACTTATTTTTCTGTTTATAATTCAGGTTGCAAAATTAAAGAAGAAAATAAAGAACAAGTTTATGAAGCATTTTATTCAAAAGTTGGTACGCATCCATCATCCGTAACAACAAATGTCAACCTTGAAACATTAAAAACCATAATTGAACAAAATAAGTTCACACTCTATCTTGATTCGAAGGAATCAACATTCTTCAAGATTAGTGTTAAATTCTAAATATCAAAAAAGCGCCACCTTATTCGGGTAGCGCTTATTTTTTATATTTATTGTTTAACAGCTTTTATAGCATCTAAAATTGTCTTTTCTTTAGCTTGCATACCATATTTATCAACTTCAGCTTTATCTCTAAATTCATGAGTTAAGCAACATGGCCCACCAATGCAACCATTAACGCAAGCCATACCTTCAATAAAGTTGAAATCTTCAGTTCCTGCTTTAAGTTTATCCAAAGCCGCCTTGCAATTTTGAATTCCATCGCATTGAGCACCTTTAACTTCAAATTCAACATTTGATTCTTTTAATGCTTCTTTAACAGCATCAGTTAATCCGCCGCATCTTGCGAAGATTCTTCCATAATATGAAGCATTATCAAGTTTGCTTTCTTCAAGTTTAGAACAATCAATATCTCTACTATCAATTAAAGCTTGTAATTCTTCAAAAGTTAAAACGTAATCAACAAGTGGTTTAACTCTATCTTTCTTGATTTCGCCTTTCTTACCAATACATGGTCCAACAAATACAATCTTACATGTTGGATCAACTTTCTTTAAATATTCTGAGATAGCAGCCATTGGTGATAAATTGCTTGAAATATATGGCACAAGTTCAGGATATTTTTTATTAATGAAATTAACAAATACTGGACAGCAAGAAGATGTTAATTTCCCTCTTTCTGCAAGTTCATGAGCTTCGCTATAAGCAACCATATCCGCACCTAATGCAGCCTCAACAACACTATGGAAACCAAGTTCTTTGATTGCACTAACAACTTGTCCTAATGTTGCATATTTAAATTGACTTGAAATTGAAGGAGCAACAACAGCATAAATGTTATATTTCTTGCTGAAATCACTATCTTTAATTGTATTAATTACATCGACAATCGATGATTTATCCATAATTGCACCAAATGGACATTGTGAAACACAACTTCCACATTGAATACACTTTGAATCATCAATTTTTGCAGCAAAATCTTCGCCCATTGAAATTGCATTCACTTTACATGCAGATTCGCAAGGTCTCTTGAAGTTCAAAATTGCACCATATTGGCATGCCTTTGCACAAAGACCACAATTAACACATTTTGTTTTATCAATTTTCGCTTGTCTTGTTTCTGGGTCAAATGAAATACAGTGTCTCATACATGCTTTTTCACATCTATGAGCAATACAACCTCTACAATTATGAGTAACAGTATAACCACCGACTGGACATTCATCACAAGCTATATTCATAACTTCGACAACATTGTCTCTTTCTTTATTGCCGCCAGTAGCAAGTTTCATTCTTTCTAAAACAACCGCTCTTTCTTTATAAATGCAGCAACGCATTGATGGTTTTGGTCCTGGAACAATAATCTTTGGAATTTCGTTATAATCTTCTAATAATGTTCCTTTAAAAGTAGACCTTGCTACTTCCCTTAAGACCTTGTATTTAAGTTCTTGTACGTTTGTGTCAAATTTAAGCATAATTCATTCTCCTAGAAATAACTAACTTTAATGCGTTTCCCCATTATTTTAAGGGTTTTTGCGAGTTGGTCAATAAGTTGCATCTTAATTGTGAAATTTATTTTAACTCCTGGCTGCTGATGTGCTGGGTTTACAGCACAACCAACAAAGAAATTAATGTCGGTTGCTTCCTCAAACAACATCCTAGCAATTTCACTTGCGCCATCCTGTTTAAAGCACCACTCGAAATAATCTTGATTGTCCTCTAAAGTATTTTTTGCATACGATAATACTTTATTAATCGTAATTATTCCTTCAGTTACTAAGTCTACACCTTCTAAGGTACTAGTTGGAGGAATTTCTTTATCAATATAATCAGTATTCATAACTAATGGTTTATTTAAATATTTTGCAACCATGTTACTGGTTGATCCTCCACATACTATATGTTTGCCTTCTTTAGCAAAAAATAAACTTAACATATTTTTGTCATCATCAATATTACTTGCAGGTCCCATTAATAAATTTACTTGCTGTCTTTTTCTAATTCTTAAGACAAGTGCGGTCGTATCATCGCCAGGTTTACCACCATATAAATCATTACAATGGCTTACAAGTTCGGTTGCTAATGTTTTGCTACTATAGCTTTCATTATATAAAGCACACATATAATCGACAATCTGTGGCCTTTCCCAACCAAAGTTCATTGATGCACCAAGTCCTGCATGAATTGTACCATCACTTAACAGAATAAATGTGTCATATAATCTTGCTTCAATTTCTCCACGATAAATTTTCTTGCCTTCAATTTCTATTACAGAAGTTGGAATTTTTTCTTCTTTTCCATCCCTTAATAAAATTGGTTCTGGATTATCGAAATTATATATTTGAACAAATTTGTTATTAGATATCTTTAAAATGGTAAAAGTAGAATAAGCAATTCCTCTTTCTTTACAAACAGGAAGTGTTTCTGCAATTGTTTTAACACATTCCTCAATTGAGAGGTTATTCGCCATCATTGTCGATATAATTTCACTCGTGAGCGTAGATAAAATAGAGGCTTTAACCCCACTTCCTAATCCATCAGCCAAAACAATAACTGTGGTGTTTTCATCAGGTCTTACAACTTGATAATGATCACCACAAAGTTGTTCACCAACATGGTTATAACTTAACCCGCCAACTTCGGTCACATAATTATTTATTGTCATCTTTTAAAGTATCCTTTAATGCACTTAATGCAACCTTAGTTTCGGCAGCAGTTTCGCCAAGTAAAGAAGCAATTTCTTGAACGCTTCTCATATTCTTATCAATAACTTTATTTGCAATATCAACTGACTTTTGAACAAGTTCATCTTTTTGCTGTTTTGCAATTTCTTCTTCAGTTACATCTCTAATAACACAATAAATTAAATGGAATTTTTCATCATGAACAAGAGTTTCTTCGATATATTTATTGTATTCACTTAAATATTCTTTCTTGCCTTTAATAGTATCCATTCCATCTAAACAACTCACGAAATCCTCAGGATCCATAATAGTTGTAATATTTTTACCTATAACATCTCTTGAATCTTCTAGGCCAATAATTCTTAACATTGCCTTATTGATTAATTCAATATTTAAGGATTCATTTAAAACCATTAAACCATTTGGAGTATTGCTAACGATGTTATCACTAAAGCTTTCAGCCTTTTCCATTAAATATGGTAGACACATTTCTTTAACAGCTTTTCCTTCAATAATTGCAATTGCCTTATCTCGGCAGGTGTTATACCCACAACACCCACAATTTAATTCCTTATTTTTGCTAGATTTGCCCATTTTCTTTAAACATTCTTGAATTTCAGTTTCACTAGGCATAGCTTTAGTCGTTAAAATCGGATTGTATGGTCTTTTAATATTTTCATATTTAACTTCTTTATTAACATCAAAATTTTTATTGCCTGCAAATTTATGTATAGTTAAATAATTTGCCACGAGCGCACGTGACGAATCATTGATTGCAGGCCCATTAATACAACTTCCACTGCATGCTGACATTTCAATAAAACATTTATGAACTTTGCCTTCTCTAATGTCTTTTAAAGCATTTAAAACATTATCCATTCCATCAACAACAAGATAATCATATTCTTTATTTGCTTTATCCATCGTATTCAAAACTCCTCCACTAGTTGGGAAAAGTCTTGCTTTACTCTTTTCAATAACTAAAGGTTTTTCTTCTTTTTCTAATTTAATATTAGATTCTTCTAACCATTTTGAAAATTCAATAAATGTTAAGACAGCATCAACATATTTATTGTTTTTATCTGATTCATCCTTCTTTGCAATACATGGTCCAATAAAAACCACATCTGCCTCAGGATATCTTCTTTTAATATCTTGACCATGAGCCACCATTGGTGACATTGTGTCTGCAAGAAAGGGAAGGAGATCTTGATAGTGCTTTTGCATTAATAAATTGATGCTATGACAGCATGATGAAATAATGATATCTCTATCATTTTTATTTAACATTTCATCATATGCATTCTTGACAATTGTTGCACCAATTGCAGTTTCTTCAGCATCATAAAAACCAAGTTTCAATAATGCTTCCTTCATTTTTCCAAAGCTTACACCATATTCAACAATGAAAGATGGAGCAATAGAAGCTATTACTTTTTTACCACTGCCAATTAGTTCTTTAACTCTAACTAAATCATCACGAATAACTTTAATATTTTGAGGGCAAACTAAATAACAATGCCCGCATAAAATACATTCATCATGAATAATTGAGGCTTGATTGTCACTAAATGAAATTGATTTAGTAGGACAATTACGAATACATTTGTAACAACTCTTACAATTGTTTTTCTCACTAATTAAGCAATATTTCATAAGGTTCCTTCAGACTTTCCTTACTGAACTTTACTTAAAATGTATTTTTTAAAAACTTCCTCAAAATTATCTAAAGTAACGCCAGTAATAATTTCATCATCTACTTTAATATTTACACCATGATTTCCGCATTTATTCAAGCAGAAAGTCCCTTTAAGGACAACTTTATCTTCGATATTGTTGTCCTTTAAGGCTTTTTTCATAGCTTCAATAACATCATAACTGCCGTTTAAGTGGCAAGAACTACCTACACAAACTGCAACGTTTACCATACTATTTTACTCCTTCGTAACTCTTTTCTAAAATGATTTCCATATCTTTAACAATTGGAACTCTTGGGTTTGCTGGGGAACATTGATCTTCATAAGCCAAAACTGCAATTTCTTGAATCTTGCTTTCAAATTCTTTCTTATCAATTCCCATTTCTTTAAAGCTTGTTCCTAAGCCAATTTCTTTGGCTAAGTTTGTAACTGCATCAGCAAGCTTATTAGTTGCATCAGCAGGTGAATCTGCTTTGATACCAAGTAAATTACAAATATCTAAATACTTTTTATCGCAGCAATATTCATTATATTTTGGCCAAACACTAAGTTTGGTTGGAACTTGACCATTATATCTAATGACATATGGAAGTAATACACTACATGTATAACCATGAACCGTATGGAATTCAGCACCAACTTTATGTGCAAGTGAGTGTGTCATTCCAAGGAAGGCGTTTGCAAATGCCATACCTGCAATAGTGGCGGCATTGTGCATCTTTTCTCTTGCAACTAAGTCATGTGACCCATCTTTAACAGCTCTTGGTAAATATTCAAATACAAGTTTGATAGCTTGTAATGCAAGACCATCTGTAAAGTCGCTTGCAAGAACACTTGTATAAGCTTCAATAGCATGAGTTAAAACATCCATACCAGTCATTGCTGTTGATTTTGCAGGAATATTTGTTGTGAATTCTGGATCAACAATTGCAATAGTTGGAGTAAGACTATAATCAGTCAATGGATATTTCTTAAAGTGTGCTTTATCACTAATAACAGCAAATGGAGTAACTTCACTACCAGTACCTGAAGTAGTTGGGATACAGATTAATTTTGACTTACGACCAAGTTCAGGATATTTGAACGCTCTTTTACGAATATCCATGAATTTTTGTTTTAAATCATCAAAGTTAACTTCTGGATGTTCATAGAATAACCACATACCTTTTGCAGCATCCATTGGACTACCTCCACCTAATGCAATAATTGTATCAGGTCTAAAGTTGTTCATTAATTCAACACCTTTTTTAACTGTTGAAATATCTGGATCTGGTTCAACATCGCAGAAAAGTTGAATTTGAACTGGATCCCTTCTTAAATTAAGTTGTTCAGTAATTTTGTTAACAAATCCTAAATCAACCATTGAACGATCTGTAACAATAAAGACTTTGCCTACACTCTTGCAGCTTTGCAAATATTGAATTGAATTTCTTTCAAAATAGATTTTTTGTGGAACCTTAAACCATTGCATTGTATTTCTCCTCTTTCCAACTTTCTTAACATTAAGTAAATTAACAGCACTAACGTTACCACCAATTGAATTGTGTCCATAAGAACCACAACCTAAAGTAAGTGATGGTAAGAATGAGTTATAAACATTACCAATACCACCAAAAGTGGATGGAGAATTCCAAACAATACGTAAAGCAGCACAATTTTCACCGAAATCATCTGCCATTTGTTGTTCTTTACAATGAATTGCTGCAGTATGACCTAAACCATTAAATTCGAGCATTTCCTTGCACTTTTTGAAACCTTCAGCTTCATCTTCAACTTTGTAGAAAGCAAGAACTGGTGAAAGTTTTTCTCTAGACATAATTTCTTTAGGTCCAACATGTTTGCATTTAACTGCAATAATTACGCAATCTTCAGGAACTTCAATACCTGCATTTTTTGCAATATTTTGTGGACTCATACCAGCAACGATTGGATTAAGTCTAGCTTTATTTTCGTAATCTGCTTCTTTAGAAGTTACACCAAACATGAATTTCTCAAGTTTGAGTTTTTCTTCTTCAGTAGCAAAATAAACTTTAAATCTCTTAAATAATTTTACAGTTTCATCATAAATTTCTTTATCAACAAAACATGCTGATTCAGAAGCGCAAATCATACCATTATCAAATGATTTTGAAATAACAACATCATTAACAGCTTGTTCAACATTTGCTGATTTATTTATATAACAAGGAACGTTTCCGGCACCGACACCCATTGCAGGTTTCCCACAACTATAAGCTGCTTTAACCATTGAATTACCACCAGTTGCTAAAATTGTTGCGATTCCTGGATGATTCATTAAAGCACTTGTTGCATCCATAGATGGATGTTCAATCCATTGAATACAATCTTTTGGTGCACCAGCTGCAACAGCAGCGTCACGCATGATTTGTGCAGCCATCTTTGAACAATTTTGTGCATTTGGATGGAATGCAAAAATAATTGGATTTCTTGTTTTTAAACAAATTAATGATTTAAAAATAACTGTACTAGTTGGGTTGGTAACTGGAGTAATACCACAAATAACACCAAGTGGATCTGCAATTTCAGTAATTCCAGTAACAGGATCACTACTAATAACGCCAACAGTTTTAAGATGACGCATATTGTTTACAATATATTCGCAAGCAAATAAATTTTTAGTTGCCTTATCTTCAAAAATACCACGCTTTGTTTCGTTAATTGCAGCAGCTGCTAAATCACCATGATGATCAAGACCAGCAACACTACATTTTGCAACAATATAATCAACTTGTTCTTGATTAAGCTTTAAAAATTCATCTAAGGCTACTTGACCTTTTTTGACAAGCTCATCAACTTCTTTAACAGCTTCTTGATTTAATTCTTTTTCTTCCATTTTTTCTCTCCCTAATTCTCCCTAATTTTGGTTACTACTTTTCGTTAATCTTTTTGAGTTCTCTATCTTTTAACTTATGAGATAAAATTGCTAAAGAACTTGCAAGATTAACATTTTCAACTACAACATCATCTGGAACATCTAAGTGAACAGGAACAAAATTCCATATTGCTTTAATTCCAACATTGACAAGTTTATCAACAATTTCTTGAGCAGCTTCACTTGGAACTGTAAGAATTGCAATATGAACATTTAATCTTGGAATCAAGTTTTCCATTTTATATATGGAATAGATTCTCTTCCCATTTACTTCGGTATCAACAACTTTAGGATCAATATCGAATCCAACAAGAATGTTTAATCCGTAATCATCAAAACCATGATAATTGAGAAATGCTTGACCTAAATGACCTGCTCCCACAATAATTGCATCATTTGTGTCGTTATACCCAAGAAACGTTTCAATATCGTTAATTATTTCATCAATATTTCTTCCAGATTTAGGTTTTCCAGAACTAGTTGCAACGACTTGCAAATCTTTACGAACTTTTTCTTCGTTAAAACCCAATCCTTTAGCAATTATTGGTGCACTCGTTGTCTTAAACCCTTCGTCTCTTTGATTTAAAAGGAATCTAAGATAAACAGGGTAACGACTTAGTTGTTTCATGGTTACTGTTTTAAGCTTTTCCATAATTACCTCCAGTTTTACTTTTAAATTGTATAATGGATTTTGGTTTATATCAATATTTTTTTACTGATATAAGAAAGAAAAAATTTATGCAACAATAAAGAATATTTAAAAATATCGATATAGTCGTTTAAATTTTTATTATAAAACTTAAAAAACGGCAACAAAAAAGGCAGAATTCCTGCCTTAATCCTTGTTTAATACAAATTTAATCTACTCTTTTCTTTCCAAAGAAATAGATTGCTGCGGTACCTGGTCCCGAATGACTTCCGATAGTTGTTCCAATATTATAAATTTGAACTTTCCCTTTTAAATTATGGAAATTTTCCTCAATTTTTTCTTTAAGTCTATTTGCATCATCAATGCATTCAGAATGCGAAACATAACAATAATCATCATAATCAAGACCATTATCTGCATTTTCAATCATTTCTTGAATTACATCATCAATTGCTCTCTTCTTTCCAATAATTTTCTTTCTTGGAATAAGTTTTCCTTCAAAATTAACATTCATAACTGGGCAAAGATGTAAAACATTACCAATCAAACCTGCAGTTTTAGAAATTCTCCCACCCCTAACATAGAATGTTAAATCAGTTGAAAAGAACCAATGATGAACTGTTCTATTATGTTTGTTTGCCCATTCAAATGCTTCTTCTATTGTCTTTCCTTCATCTCTTAAATCAGCAATTTTTGTAACAAACATTCCATAACCAGTAGATGCACAAAGAGAGTCGACAATTAATAATTTACGGTCAGGATATTTTTCTTTTAACATATCTTTTGCAATCATTGCACTTTGGTATGTTCCACTTAACCCACTTGAGAAACAAATGTGTAAAACATCATTACCTTTCTTTAAAAATGGTTCAAAGAATTCAATAAATCTTTCTGTATTAATTTGTGATGTTTTGGTCATCTCGCCTTTTCTCATACGATCATAAAATTCTTGATACGAGATAGATTCACCAAAATTATCAACATACTCGTCATTTCCTAAAAAGAAATGATAATACAAGACTTTAATGTTTCTTTTTTTATATTGTTCAGGAGTTAAATCACTCGTTGAGCAACAACTTAAAATATAACTAGACATCAAATACAACCTCCTTAACTTACTTTTTTAATATCTATACCAAGCATTTATCTTATTTCGCATCTATTATCGACTTTCCTCTACATCACGACCCACAAACAAGCACTTTTCCTTAAGATAAATCTTTCAAAATAATTTAAAGACAACTTATTATAATATAAATTACACGATTATCTAGTATTAATAACTAGGTAAATTAAAAATTCTAATAAAAATAGTCTAATCGATACAAAATCACACGTGAAAAAAGACAAGATAAAAAGGTTCATTCTTGATTTGCTATTTTTAATGAACCTTAATTGAATACTGTGTGATTTTGCTAAACGACTTATTTATTTTTTATAGTTATTAAATTACCGCTTTGTGATAAGCCTCTATAATTTTTAATTGTTAAATAATGAGTTGCTTCTTCTAAATAGTTTATTGTTTTTTGCGTCATTGTTTTATACCCATAGAAAACACTAACGAATTTAAATAAATCATTCTTTTGAACTTTTCTAAGATCGCTAACAACATCAACAAATAAATTACCCAGCTCTTCATATGGAATTTCAGTAATCTCAAAATTTTTACACTCTCTATAATTTACATAAGACAAATATTGTTCTCTATCTTTCCAATAAGTATCAGGAGACATCGTATGATAATAACCAATTTGAGTTAATAAATTAATTAAATTATTATTCATTTTTGGACCGATTTTTGATAAACCAGCCATTTTCCTAATCGAATTTTTTACATAAGTATAGGTTACTGGTGCTTCTTTATTAATAAGACCTTTTAAAGCTAAAATTACTTCTCTATCATTTTCAAAGTATGCAATAGCTCCGCTATATTTCACATATGGCATGTTATTTTTCATCCATGAATTTTCAGCTTTCTTTTTAAAAGTAATCGTTTCTTTTAATGCCTTTTTTGGTTTCTTTTCATCATTAATAACCTTGCCATCTTTAACTTCATTAAGTTTTTCGACAATTTGATTAATAACTTCTTTTGGATGATCATAGTAATCTAATGTCCAAACCCTAACAATATTCCAGCCTAATTTAGAAAGAATGTTGTAATGTAGAATATTTCTATCCCTGCAAGTTTTTGCATCATAGTAGAAAGAAGAATCGCAAATTACGCCCAAACAATATGCATCTTCTTTTTCATTTTTAATTGCAATATCAACGCGGAAATTACTCGAACCAATATTTAAATCGCACTTATATCCTAAGTCTTCTAAATCATTTTTAATGAATTCAGCAACACTTGTATCAAATTGTTTATCTTTGTTGTTTACATTTCTTGTTAATGTTTTAACGCCGTATTTTGCATATTCTAAAAGATCTCTTAAATATCCAGCGCCATCATTTTTCGCATTATTTGGATTAATATCCATAGGTTCGATTGATGAATAAATAATCATTTCATCTCTTGATCTAGATACAGCAACATTTAATCTTCTTTCGCCTTTTTCTAATGATAAAGGCCCGAAGTTCAAACTTAACTCACCATCTTTTCTTTTAGCAAAACAAATTGAGAATAAAATTACATCTCTTTCATCGCCTTGAACATTTTCAAGATTTTTAACAAATATTGACTCATTTCCAGGATATAAATTCAAATCAGGATTTTTATCATATTCTGCTTCAAGCATATCTTGAATTAAATTTTGTTGTTTTTGATTGAAGGTTACAACACCAATACTCTTTTTTGAAAGAACAGGATCCTTAAGCCTTCTAATTATTTCTTTAACAATTGCATTTGCCTCTTCTTTATTAATGCCTTTATTCCTTTCATAAACACCATGTACATTAATAAATTTAACATTGCTAATTAAATTTGATGGTGATGGGAACGTATATAAATTGTTTTTATAGAATTTGTTATTTGAAAAAGCAATTAAAGATTCGTGATGACTTCGATAATGCCATAATAAATTTTTTTGAGGTAAACCAACACTTATGCAATCATCAAGCAAACTATCTAAATCAGTCTCGTTTTCAAAAAAGGAAACATCATTATCAATTTGAGTTTTAAAGAAACTTGTTGGTGGCATTTGATTATAATCACCAGCAATAACTACTGAATCACCTCTAGCAATTGCTCCTACCGCTTCGCTTGTTGGAATTTGAGAAGCTTCATCAAAAATAACTACATCAAAATGCATCTTTTCTGGATCGATATATTGAGCAATTGATAATGGAGACATAAGGAAACATGGACAAATCTTTTTAATAAAGTCTCCAAGATTATTCATGATTTGTCTTAAACTCGTCCCTCTACCATTGCTCTTTATGAGTTTTCTTATCATAGCTGGCTCGCTAGATTTAACATATTCCGAATCAATTATTGGCGAGTTTTGAGTTATTTTTGCAGCAACATTTTCAATTGTTAATCGAGAATATTCTTCAATTAATTTTTCATATTCTTGAATGTTCTTTTCAACTGTTGGTTTTGTGAATTCGTTAAAATCATAAATATCAAAATATAAAGATATTAACTTTGAATAAATTGAAAATTGATATGTTAAAGCAACTTGATCAATTTCTATATTTCCTAATTTAAATTCATTAGTAATAAAGCTTAAATTTAAATTATTTGCTTCATTTAAAGCATTATTTAATAAAATCCAAAGATTAAATTTGCCAATATTCTTTACAGCTTTTTTGATTTTTAAAACCATTTCATCAAACGAAATATTTAAAGATATATAATCAATATTGTCCTCGTTGTTTAATGCTTTTAATTCGTTATAGAAATTTTCATTAAATTCGATATATTTATTAATTTCATTAGAGAAAAGTTTTTCTTTGTTTTCATATAATTTATCAAACGACTTAATATCCTCTTCTTTATAAAAACTCGTTTTCTTAAGTTCCTTATAAAATTCATTGGTATTAATAAACATTTTCTTAGTTTCTAAATAATCGTCTGACGTTTCATTCTTGAATCTATCAAAATGATAAAAAACTGATTTATCTACTTTGCTATTAATTTCTTTAAATTCTTTATATTTTCTAATGTTATCTAAGATATCATCTAATTCTTTTCTTTTTATTTTTTGTTCTGGAGCTAAGGAATAAACAGATAGTTGTTTAATGATTTTGTTTTTATATACAAATCTTTTGATAAAATTAGATTTTTTTGCGCTTTCTAAACCATCTAATAGAGATTCTTCGTCAACATCAAAAATATTTTTACTAAATCTTCTAGTAATTTTTTCTTTATATCCTAATTCTTGAATCTTAGAGTCTAAGTAAACCAAAGATGCTTGTTCTTTCTCTTCGTAATCATAATCAATCAAAGATGTAAAATTTAGCGAATCTTTGTTTAAAAGAAGTTTAAGTAAATTATCAAAATCTAAAAGATCTTTAATATCTTTAATTTGTCTAAAACCATATTGTTTTGCAAATGAATTATCAAATTTAATAATTTCTTCAATTTTAGGGGATAATGCCTTAATCTTATTTTCAACTTCATTTCTAATGGATAAATTATATGTAATTCCTTTATAGAAATTAAATGGATTGTCTTTATATCCGCCAGCTTCATTAGCGGCAATTTCTAAATTTTTTAATTTAGAAACACTATCGTTAAATATATCTTTTGACAAAGCATTTATGTATTCGGTGTCAATCTGAATAGTTTTTTCACAACCCTTTTGTTTTAAATCTTCGTATAACAAAATCGAATCATAAAGAGATGCGAAATATTTCTTATTTGAATGCATTTTTTCAAGTCGTTCATTAAGTTCATTTCTTGAATCTAATAATTTTTGAGCATTGATTTCTGCTTCTTTTGGTTCTTCAATATTCTGCATTTGCAAAGAATTGTCAATTTGATTTAAAACTTCAGTTTTCGAAATTTTATTAGAATGAATTTGCACACAAAAGTTCCCTAAACCAATTTCATCAAGTCTATGTTTAACAACTTCAAGAGCAACCATTTTTTCAGCAACAAACAAAACCGATTTTCCTTGATACATCAAATTAACAATCATATTTGCAATTGTTTGAGATTTACCAGTTCCAGGAGGACCAAAAAGGACAAACGAATCACCTTTAGCACAACTTAAAATAGCTTCGATTTGACTTGAATCAGCACTTAAAGGTGCTGCTAAATCTTTTGGTTTAATATCTTTATCAATATTTATTTCTTCTTCATTTTTATTAACTAATTTTTCATTATTACCATAATAGAGCGAAGAAATGACAGGGTTTTTTAACAATAAGTCTTTTCTATTATAAATATCTTCCCACATAACAAAGTGTGAAAATGAAAAAGTATCAATAAATGCTTTATCTTTAATAATCTTCCAATTTTTAATGTTTAACTCTCTTGTTAATGTATTACAAATTTCATCATATCCAATAATTCCATTTGAATCTAAAGAAAGATCTCTACCATTTAAATCAATATTCAAATTAAAATTTTGTTTTGCATATTCTAAAAAGGTAATATTTAATCTTGCTTCATCAAGGAAAAAATCACCTGTAAAAAATCTTCCAACTTTTCTTTGACTTAATTGAGCAGGAATTAAAAGCAATGGTGCATAATTTGGATAAATAGAGCTTTCATTAGGGTACCATTCAATTAAACCAACTGCTAAAAATAAAATGTTGCTTCCGCTTTCTTCAAATGCAGAATTACTTCTTCTTGCAATTTTTTTAACTTCATCATCAAATTTGGTCGCATCTGTTTCAAGAATGAGTTTTCCATTATTGAGGGCACTTCCGATATAGTTTTTATCTTTATAATTCAAAATATCCGTATCAATTCCCTTTTCTTTTGCTGAAAATCCAACTAAATTAAATTTATCTTTTTGAGCAAGAGAAACTAACAAATTTTGTGGATTATCTACCAAAACATTTAATGAATTCTTTCTTGATTTACAATTAATAAGTTTATTAGAAAGACTAAGATCTAATAGTTTTCTTTCCCATAAATCAAATTTATCTTTTTCTTTATTTTTTCTAATATATTTATCTCTTAAACTAGTGTCTACCTCGACTGGTTTTTCATTTAAAATATCTACAACATCAAAATGTATTTCTGCAACTCCATCAATTTTTTTAGTTGGAATTGGCTTATAAATATCGGTATTTCTACAAGATTTAATATCAATTGCGTATTCAAAAATAGAATTGAGTAATGTGTGCCTTGCAACATCTATTGCATCATTAAATGATGCTGTTTGCCCACTACAAATAAGCGTTGTTTCAATTAATGCTAATTTTCCTATACCTTTCTCACTGGCTTCACTAAAAATTGCGCTATTATCTTCTCTAGTTCCAGATTGAATGTTTTCTTCAAGCCAGCAGCCAACAAATGCGTGCTTATTAAATAAAAAGATAACAGGATGTAAGCCAACATTTTCAATAACACTAGCAAAAAGAATAGCGGTATCTAAACATGTACCTTGTTTTAGTTTTAAAACTTCTTGAGGCAATCTAACTCTTTGAAATATCTTTTCAAAGCTTGCGGGTGGCATTGAATAAGCTATGCCTTCATTACGTATAGCTTTATAAATTGCATCAAGTTCATGAATGACATAATTAGGATCATTTGCTTGATAACCAATGAACGAACCTTCGAATTCGTCTCGTAAAATTTTCGCTGCTTTTCTTGCAACTTCATTAACATAATCATCATTTGGCGTCACAAAACAAGTAAGCATTTCAGGAACAAAATATTCCCCTTTTACACCACTTGAAATCTGATTAAGAGGCATTAATTTTAAAGGGTAAACTCTAGAAGCAATTAAATTATTATCTTTATTAAATAAATTAAGTGTTAAATTAATCAACTTAACTTCGTTTAATTCATATAATTTTGCAGGATCGACCTCAAAATTTAAATTATTTGTTATTTCAATAATTTTATTTTTGTCTAAACAAGAAATATTTATAGAAGAATCTTTAATTTCGGGCGTGTTAAATTCAATTTTTAAAGTTGCATCAAATATATCATTCTCTGTACTATTTAAAATTCTAATATTTCTAATAAAAGAAAATGAATTTGCTTCATTGAAATTATGATATTTATTAGCAAGATAAATTTCACATTGTCTAGTAACATACGATATTGAACTCGAAACATTAGCAGTAATATTAATTTTTAATTCTTCCATAACAAAAACTCCCTACAATCAATATTATAAAATAAATTAACCAATTTACCTTAAAGAATCATGCCGCATAATGCATTTAATTTCTTTTCTATAACTACTCCGCATAAATAAATTCCTAATTGAAAATACGAAATATTAGAAAATCATTTATTTATTTTTTTGATTAGCAAATATTTATTCAATAACTAAGGAAGCTGCTCCAATAATTCCTGCATCATTACCTAATTTAGCACATTTTACTTCAACCTTAGGAGAATTAGAAAATCCATAATGTTCTTTTTCTAAATAAGGTATTATTCTGCCAAGTAAAATATTTTCTCTCGCACTAATTCCACCACCTAAAATAATTAATTGAGGCCTAAAAATATTACAATAATTTAAAATTGCTTCACTTACATAATAACAATATTTATCAATAACTTCGTTAGCAATATGGTCTCCTTGTTCAACAGCAGAAAAAATAATTTGCCCATTTAATGTTTCTAAATCTTTATAAAGAATACTTTCTTTGTGTTCTTTAACAATATTATATGCATCTTTAATAAGCGCACTTACACTTGCATATGCTTCTATGCAACCTTTTCTTCCACAAGTGCATTCTCTTCCATTTAATTCAATAACGCTATGTCCAAGTTCTGCGCCTTTACCATCTTCGCCTTCATATAACTTTCCATTAATTATAACCCCACCACCAACACCAGTCCCAAGAGTTAACATGATAATGTTTTTATATCCTTTTCCAATGCCAAATTTATATTCGCCTAAAACAGCGGCATTAGCATCATTTGAAATTTTAATTGGTAAATTAATATATTTTTTTAAAATATCTACAATTTTTAAATTATTCCACCTTAAATTATTTGAATAATCGCAGATACCAGTTCCAGAGTTTATTGATCCAGGGCAACCAATTCCAATCCCTTCAATTTCATTCATATTAAGTTTATTTAAATCAAAA
>CAVEUG010000082.1:0-23766 GCA_963618895.1 Slackia isoflavoniconvertens
TTTAAATAGAAACCATCAGTTTTAAAGATTGCATCTCTAAAACCAAAGCGAACAATAACTTCATCTTTAGAATCACCATCTTCTAATATTACTTTTAAAATATATAAGTTTGGTTCATCAATATCCCATAGGTGAACGTTATTGATTTTTATAGTGTCATCTGTGAAACTTTTAACTAATTTATCTTTAAAATAAAGTTCATATTTGTATTTTGTAGAATTTGAGGCGGTTTCTGATAGTGTTTTTTGAATTTTTATAGTTCCATCCATGAAACCATGAACAAAAACATCTTTAATATAAAATTTTGGTTTTTTAATTAAAAATACATCTCTATAAATGCCACCATAAGTAAGATAATCAACAACAAATCCGAATGGTGGAATTAATTTATCTTCTTTAGAATCAACAATAACAACTAATTCATTTTTACCTTTTTTAATAAATTTTGTTACATCAACTTCAAATGGAAGGTATGTGCTTATAAAATCGCCTAAAAATTCACCATTAAAGTAGATTTTGCATTTAACCATAACTCCATCAAACTTTAAGAAATAATTATTATCTTTAATGTCTTCTTTAATTTCAATATCTCTAAAATAAGTTGATACAAATTGATAATCGTATTCTGCGAAATATGAATATGGAGTCTCTTTTACTGTATGTGGTAAAGAAACAGTAACTAAATTTGTTGGTCGACTTTTAAGATAACTTTCTTCAAAATTATTGATGAAAAGCCAATTATTATTAATTTTTTCTATCATAAAATGTTTTAAAACCTCTTTTACTTATTATAAAATTAAGCAAGGAGATTTTGAAATGATTTTATTTAAGAATAGTGTTTTCTATTTAGAAACCGAATTAACTAGTTATATTTTAAGAGTGGACGAAACTAAACATATCGTTTTAGAACATTATGGAGAAAAAGTAAGTAACGAAATAGATCCATTACCATTATTTAATAAGTGGAGTTATGGGTTTGGCTCGCAAGTGATTTATGATAAAGATATTAATCCTCAAAAATGTTTAGATTTATCAACTTTAGAATTATCAACAACTGGTAAAGGAGATTTTAACGATTCTTCTTTAATTTTAAGAAATAAAAACGGATATATATTTGATTTTTTATATGAAAAACACGAAATTAAAAAAGAAATTTCAAAACTTAAAAATTTACCAACTCCTCATGATGGTGATGAAGAATTAATTATTACTCTTAAAGATTCTTTTTCAGGAATAGTTGTTGATTTACATTACATTGTTTTTGAAAAATCTAATGTTATTGCTAAAAATATTGTTATTAAAAATCAAAGCGAAGATGATGCCACTATTTTAAAAGCAATGTCTTCGTTAGTTACTATAAATAACGATGATTATGAATTAATCTCTCTTTATGGAATTTGGAGTAGTGAATGCAATAAAGAAGTTACTCCAATTAAGCATGGACAATTAATTATTGATAGCAAAACTGGTGCAAGTAGTCATAGACATAATCCATTCTTTATGGTTAAGAATAAAGAAACAACCTTAACTAATGGCGATGTATATGCTTTTAACTTAATTTATAGTGGAAATCACTACGAATCAATTGAAGAAAATCATGCAAAACAAATTAGAATTATGAATGGAATTTCACCATTTTGTTTTGAGTATAAATTAGAAAAAGATAGCGATTTTGAGACTCCTTTTTCAGTTATGACTTATTCAAGTGAAGGTATAAATAAAGCTTCACAAAATATGCATAATTTTATAAATAACCACGTTATTCGTGGTCCATGGGCAAACAAAGAAAGACCAATTTTGATTAATAATTGGGAAGCAACTGGCGCTAAATTTACTGAAGGAAAAGTATTAAGACTGGCAAAAACTGCAAAAGAATGTGGGATTGAACTTTATGTTTTAGATGATGGATGGTTTAAGGGTAGATTAAGCGATACTGCAGGTCTTGGAGATTATGAAGTTGACAAGAAAAAACTTCCTCATTCAATTGATGGTCTTGCTAAAAAGATTAATAAACTTGGAATGAAGTTTGGATTATGGTTTGAACCTGAGATGATTAATGAAGATAGTAATTTGTATAAGGCTCATCCAGAATATGCAATTAAACATCCTGGATCAAAAGCTTGTGAATCAAGACACCAATTCTGTTTAGATTTAACTAAAAAAGAAGTCCAAGATTATATTATTGAAAATGTTAACAAAGTTTTAGATTCAGCAAATATAAGTTATGTTAAATGGGATTATAATCGACCAATAAGCGATTTTTATTTAGATGATAATAAATCTGGCCAATTCTTCTATGATTATATGGTTGGTCTTTATAGAATCATGGATGAAATAACTTCGAAGCATCCTAACATTTTATTTGAAGGATGTAGTGGAGGCGGAAATAGATTTGACCTAGGCATTTTAAGTTATTTCCAACAAAATTGGGCAAGTGATGATACTGATGCTTATGAAAGAAACTTTATTCAAAGCGGAACTTATTTAGGATATCCCCTTTCGACAGTTGGAGCACATGTTAGTGCTGTACCAAGTCATAGTGTTTTAAGAGTTACACCAATTGAAACAAGGTTTAATGTTGCATCGTTTGGGTGTTTAGGATACGAACTAGATTTAAATCATTTAACACCTCTAGAAATTAAATATATTAAAGAACAAGTTACATTCTATAAAAAGCATAGAAAATTACTTCAATATGGGACTTTCTATCAATTTTCATTTATGGAAGATAAAAATCATTCGGAATGGATGGTTTTAAGTGAGGACAAAAAAGAAGCCATAATTGGATACTTTAATGGTCTTCAAAGAATTACAAGTAGTGTAACTAAATTAATTGGCAAAGATTTTATTGAAGATGCTCTTTATGAAGTTAAAGTAAGAAAGCAAAATCATAACATCAAAGAATTTGGTGGTTTAATTAATATGGTTTTACCAGTAAGACTTAATGAAAATGGTGCAATTATAAATGCAGTTAGTAAACATAAAGATATGCCTGGAGAAAACGAAGAATATGTTGTGGATGGAAAAATGTTAAATTCAGGAAGTGTAAAATTGAAACAAGAATGGACTGGAACTGGATTTGATGATTCAGTTAGACTGCTTGGTGATTTTGGCAGTCGCTTATATTGCGTAAATATTAAAGAAAAATAGTTTGTAATTTTGTATAATAAATAAGTTAGAGGTTTGAGAATGGAAAACGAGAAAACGATAGCTTTATTAATTGATGGGGATAATATTTCGTACAAATATCTTCCTACAATATTAGGCGAATTAAATAAGCAAGGAAGAATTGTTATTAAAAGAGTATATGGAGATTTTTCTAGTAAGATTTTAAATCCATGGAGAAATTGTGCGTTAAAGTATTCCTTAACTTGCATTCATAACTATGCGTTTACCACTAATAAATCCTCAACTGATAGTAGTTTAATTATTGATTGTATGGATCTTCTCTACAGAGACAGCATTGATATTTATTGCATCTGTTCAAGTGATTCTGATTTTATTCGTTTAATTCAAAGACTTAAAGAATCAAATAAACAAGTTTTAGGAATGGGGGAAAGCAAAACTGTTGAAGCTTTTAAAGCGGCTGTTGATAGATTTTATCCACTTGGCGCTATTAAAGATTATTCAAAGAGTTCAAGTAACAAAGTTTCAAAAGCAATTAATGATATTTTGAAACATAAAGATGAAATTGATGAAGTAGATTTAGATGGAACAAACATTGAAGATGTTTATAAAGTTTTAGTAGTTTATGTTAGTGAATTAACCGAAAAAGAAGATATGGTTCACCTTTCAAATCTTTCAAGTTATCTTTATAAACAACATCCTGAATTTGATGTTCGTAGTTATAAATTTTCTAAACCATTAGATATTATCAAAAAATATCAAGATACATTTGATATAATTTCTGTTCCTAGCGAATCCGATCCAAGCAAAGTAAGTATTTATATTAAATTAAAAGGTAATAAATAATGAATAATATAGTTATTGATATATTGAATGAATGTATTGAAAATCCAAGCAATGCATTATGGCCTGATAATGGAGTGCCATGGAAGGCTTGGGATTGGCACGTTATAAGTCTTTGTGTTCCAGGATTTATTCTTTGTGTAGTTTTTTTCTATCTTGGTGTCAAATTTAGATATAATCGAAAAGCTTCGAATACAACATTGTTTTTAACTGGTTTGTTTTTGGCGTTATTTGAACTTTATAAGCAAATTTCATATAACAGAATATTAGGTTTTAATTTTATAAATGGTTATAACTTTGGTGTTTTTCCATGGCAAATTTGTTCGATTCCAATGTTTGTCGCTTTATTTATGCCGCTTGTAAAAAAACAAAGTCATAGAGATGTTTTGATTGCTTTTATGGGTGTTTATGCAATGCTTGGAGGATTTGCTGCACTATTTGTTAATCAACAAGGTTTATTTTCATGGCATGATATAGGGATTTATATTCATACGATTACTTGGCATTTAGTTTTAATGATGTTAGGCTGTTTTTCAATTGCTAACCTTCAAATAGGGAAAGGAAAATATAGAAGAAATTTAAAAGTAGTTGGTATAACTTATGCAATGCTCGTTTTCTTTAGTTTCATTGCTCAAGGAATTAATTTCTTTGTTCCTTTATATTATGGGGTTGATAGTTGTGAAGCAGCAAATACTAATATGTGGTACATATCAATGTGGTATCCAACTAATGTTATGATTTTAAAAGATATTCAAGCCATATCTCCAGGAATTAATGGTTATGGTTGGATTCTTTCATATGTTTTGTATATGATTGGTCTTTTCCTTGGTGATCTTTTAGTAATTTCTATTTATTTTGGAATTTACAAATTATCAAGTTATATTTTGTTTAAGAGAAAAGCTAGAAGATTAGAAATGAATCGTTAGGAGGAGTTATGAAAGATAATATTTTACAAGGCGTAAATGTTGTTGCTTATGAAAAAGATGGTAAAAAATATGGTATGAGTTGTGCATGGGCAACTCATGTTGATTATGATGTAATTTTGCTTTTAATTGGATCTCAAAGTGATACTGGCAATAACTTAAAAATAGGTGACAGAGTGGGCATTAGCGCATTAGCGAAAGGGCAAGAAGATATAGCAATTCACTTTGGAGAAAAACATTCTAAATCATTTAATAAATTTGAAAAATATGAATTAATAAATGATGATGGTGCATATTTAATCCCTAATAGTCATACAAGAATGGTGGGTGAAGTTATTAATATTTTACATCCAACAACTTCTCCAGAAGATAATATGATTGAAGTTAAAATTCTAAAAAGTGGAGGAGATGATAACTTAGAATTCTTAAGCATGGCAGACATGCATAAATTAGAAAAGTAAATGGTGAAATTAAAAAAGTCACCATTTTAATTTGCCCTAAAGTGCACGAATGATTTTCAATAGAATTGTTCAACTCAAAATCATTGGTGACTATATTTTTTTCAAGTTTGAAATTATTGGCAAACATTTAAGTTAATTTCGTAAATATTTTCTAATATTTTGAAATCATGAATGATTTTTATCCGATGGAATCTTTTCTTTTTAAAGATTTTTGAAAACTAAAATAATTTAGCACTCTCTATTGACAAGTGCTAAAAATGGTATATTATATTAGTTGATTGGAGGATAAAAATTATGAATGAACAAGGTTATGAAGATTATTCAAAAGATACTGATGTATTAAAGAAATTTGGCAGAAATATTACTGAAGAAGTAAAGAAGAACAAAATTGATCCTGTAATCGGAAGAGATGAAGAAATTAGAAATGTAGTTACCGTTCTTGCAAGAAAGACTAAGAACAATGTAATTTTGCTTGGTGAACCAGGTGTTGGTAAAACTGCAATCATTGAAGGATTAGCTCAAAGAATTGCAAGTAACGATGTTCCTTTAACTTTAAAAGATAAAGAAATTTTTGAACTTGATATGGGTGCTTTAATTGCTGGTGCAAAATATCAAGGAGAATTTGAAGATCGTTTAAAAGCTGTTTTAAACAGAATTAAAGAAAGTGAAGGGAAAATTATTCTCTTTATCGATGAAATCCATCTCATTGTTGGTGCAGGAAGAACACAAGGTGCAATGGATGCATCAAATATGCTTAAACCAATGCTCGCAAGAGGAGAAATTATGTGTATTGGTGCGACAACTTTAAGTGAATATCAGCAATATATCGAAAAAGATAGAGCACTTGAAAGACGTTTCCAAACTGTTATGGTTCAAGAACCTTCTAAAGATGATACTTTATCAATTTTAAGAGGTTTAAAAGATAGATTTGAAAGCCATCACGGTGTAAAAATTACTGATAATGCTCTTGTTGCTGCAGTCAATTATAGTGTTAGATATGTTACAAACAGATTTTTGCCTGATAAAGCAATTGATTTAATCGACGAAGCATGTGCTGAAACACGTGTTGAAATTGAATCGATGCCAAGCGAGCTTGATGAAGTTAAAAGAAATATTCGTCAAAAAGAAATTGAAAAATTCTCACTTCAAAATGAATCAGATGAACAATCTAAAATTAGACTCAATAAACTTGAAGATGAATTAGATAAATTGCACGATGAAGATAATAAACTCACTAATAAATGGGAACAAGAAAAGAAAGATATTTTAAGAAGTAAAGAACTTAAAAAAGAACTTGAAGATAAAAAATTCGAACTTAATAGTGCTTATAGCGAAGGCGATTATAAGAAGAGTAGTGAACTTCAATATAAGGAAATTCCTGCTATTGAAAAAGAGATTAATGATATTGAATCTCAAAAGAATAGAGATGGAACTAAACGTATGTTAAGTGATGTTGTTACCGAAGAAAATATCGCATCTATCGTTAGCAAAATGACTAACATCCCAGTTAGCAGAATTATTAAAGGCGATAAAGAAAAAGTTTTAGGTTTAAGTGAAACTTTAAAGAAGAGAGTTATTGGGCAAGACGAAGCTATTAAACTTGTAAGTGATGCAATTATTAGACAAAGAGCAGGTATTAAAGATCAAAATCGTCCAATTGGTAGTTTCTTATTTTTAGGACCAACTGGTGTTGGTAAAACTGAAATTGCAAAAGCTCTTGCTCAAGCATTATTCGATGATGAACATAAGATTATCAGGCTTGATATGTCTGAATATATGGAAAAATATAGCGTTTCACGTTTAATTGGTGCTGCTCCAGGATATGTTGGC
Source organism: Slackia isoflavoniconvertens (assembly GCA_963618895.1). GTDB lineage: Bacteria > Bacillota_I > Bacilli_A > RFN20 > CAG-826 > Onthovivens. The sequence goes on from CAVEUG010000082.1 coordinate 7,184, forward strand.
TATGAAGAAGGTGGTCAACTTACTGAACCTGTAAGACACAATCCATATTCTATTGTCTTATTTGATGAAATTGAAAAAGCTGATCCAGAAGTATTCAATATTCTTCTTCAAATTATGGACGATGGAAGACTTACTGATAGTCAAGGAAGATTAGTTGACTTTAAGAATACTATCATCATTATGACTAGTAACCTAGGAAGCGAAGAAATTCTTGAAGGACATAAAGATTTAGTTGAAGCAATTTTGCATAAAACGTTTAAACCTGAATTCCTTAATAGAATCGATGAAATCGTAACATTTAATTCTTTAACAAAGGATGTTCAAGAAAAGATTGTTGATAAGATGTTAAATGATCTTAAATTAAGACTTGCTGAAGAATACTATAGTGTTAAATTCACTCCTGAAATTAAAAAATATATTTTAGATAGCAGTTATACACCTCAATATGGTGCAAGACCAATTAAGAGATTTATTCAACATGAAGTTGAAACTATCTTAGCTAAAAAGATTGTTGATGAAGAAATTAAACCAAATAAATCTTACATTGTAGATTATAAAAACAATGAAGTTGTCGTAAGTCTTGAATAAATTAAAACCTCGCAAAGTTAGTTAATTTGTGAGGTTTTTTCAATTTTCTTTATAAATTTATCTGCTTCTTCAACCCAAACTTGTAAGTCTTTATTAAAATAATTTGGTTGGTCTTCTGTAACTGCTGTTTCATCGGCAAGTGCACTTCCATGGATTCCTTCTCTAAATACATGAAGTTCACAATATCGGGAATTTTTATCCATATTATATTTAAAAAGTAATGAATTAATCCAAGGCACTACTTGATCGGTGATGGTTGTCCAAATATAACTTGGAGGAGTAGTGGAATCAATTCTATTTTCGACGCTATATTTCTTTATATTCTTTATGGTATTTCTTTTATTTAAGAAATTATCTCTACTTCCATCATGGGTGTATTTGCCAAAAGTAATTACAGGATAACAATAAATCGAACCTTTAATATGATTATTTACGTCCTTAGAAGTTGATACAAGTCCTGAAAGATGACCTCCAGCACTGAAACCAATTGTATAAATACTTGTAAATAAATTTGATAAATATTTAACAGCGAATTTTGCTTCTTTAAGTGGCGTTGGGTTGTGATATGGGGCGACACTGTAATTTAAAATTGCAGTGTTATATCCTAAGCTTATAAATTTATCCATGATTGGTCCGCTTTCTCTAGGTGAACAATGAGTATATCCACCTCCTGGAAAGATAAGAATTAATGGGACATTTTTCGAGTATGATTTATTAATAATTAGTTCTCCGTGCATTGATGAATCAATGTTATGAAGATTGATTTTTTCAATTTTATTTTCCATTTCATAAGTTTTCTTATCAACACTAACTAAGATTCCATCACGTTCAATCATTAATGGATCTTCATCTTTTAAAGTCATTCCTTTATAACCATGTTTTTTAACTTTTATAAAGAAAATTATAAAGAATACAACTGAAAAAAGTCCGATAATACCATTAGAAATTCCCATTGATATACCAGCTGCTTCGCTTCCCATATTTGGGAACCAGTTTGGATTTTGAAGTATTAAAAGTACTGTAATTCTTGTAACAATTCTTAGTAAATTATTAACAGTTGCTAAGAATGTTTGTCCGTATCCATATAAAATTCCTAAAACTACAGAATTTAATGCGAGAGCTGGAATTGAAATACAATCATATTGATAAATTGATTTAATTGCATTTAAGAATTCTTGAGAAGTATTTTCAGTTGAGAATAATGAAATAATTTGATCTTCAAAGAAGACTCTAGTAATTAAAAATCCAGCAGTAGCCCAAATGAAAATTAATACAATAGATCGAATAAAAATCTTGAATGTTCTTTTCATATTTTTGTTTCCAAGGTTTTGAGAAACAATAGAAGATTCACTATCTTCAAAAGCAGTTCCTGGATTTGTAACGCATCCACAAATATTATTTGAAATACCTAATGCACCAACCGTTAAAGATCCATATTCTAAACAAAGTGCATTAACACTGACTTTGCCCAAAGAAATGATGCATTTCCCCAAAAATAAAGGTAAGGAAATTTTTAAAACATATTTAACATATTGCCATCTTAAAGATAATTCTTTAAAAGTTATTCTAAATATATTTGATTTTCTAAACATTAAAACTCCAGCAATAATAGCCATAGAAAGTTGTGATACAATGCTTGCTATTTCAACATAGATTAAACTATTAACTCTAAATCCATATATAAATAATGAATTTAAAGCAAGTTTAATAATCATATTTATAATATTCATTACAAAAATAATTTTTGTATTACCTTTTGATTTTTCTAGAGCAATAGCAACATTATTAAAAACAATTAATATTTGCTCAATTAATTGAAGTTTGAAATATCCATCGCTAATAGCTATCAAATCTTCTGGGACTCTACATAGCTTCAAAATCAAGCTTGAAAATGGTATCAAAATTATAAACAAAGCATTAACAAGTAAGGACATTGTGAAGACTACATTACTATATTTTCTAGCTTCTTTTATATCACCTGCCCCATATTTTCTAGAAACAATGATTGCGCCGCCTCCTGCAATACCTAAACCAAGAGATGAGATTAATGTTTTTATTTGAGAAATAGTAGCAATTGCACTTACAGAACTATCACCAATTTGTGCAACCATTATTTGATCAATTAAGTTGAATAAAGAATTCATAAATTGGTATAAAAATAATGGCATTGTAATGTAAATAATTACTTTCCAAATGTTACCAGTTAAGATATTTCTTCTAATCTTTTCTTCTTTTGTAATCGTTGCTTCCATAACGATTAGTATTTTAATTATTGAAGTTCAAAAATAAAGAGTTAAGTCGAAAAAAACGGTGAAAATATTTACATTGTGCATAAAGCACAATGAATATTTATTTAAAAATAAATATAATATTTACGATTTTAAGGAGAGAATTATGTCAACAATTAATATCGAAAATTTAAACAAGATTTATGACAACGGATTTCATGCTGTTCATGACTTCAATTTAAACATTAAAGATAAGGAATTCATTATTCTTGTTGGACCTTCTGGATGCGGAAAGTCAACAACATTACGTATGATTGCTGGTCTTGAAGATATTAGTGGTGGAAAGCTTTTTATTGATGGAAAATTATGCAATAAATTGTCCCCACGTGATAGAGGTGTTTCAATGTGCTTCCAAAGTTACGCTCTTTATCCAACAATGTCTGTTTATGATAACTTAGCATTTGCTTTAAGAATTGCTGGTTATGATGAAGATGAAATTGAAAGAGAAGTTGATAAGACATCAAAAATGCTTGGTATTGAAAAATACCTTGGGAGAAAACCAAAAGCATTATCTGGTGGTCAACAACAACGTGTTGCTTTAGGTAGAGCATTAATTCAACATTCACGTGTTTTCTTAATGGATGAACCATTATCCAATCTTGATGCAATTCAAAGAGTTAATATGCGTAGTGAAATTAGAAGAATCCATAATGAAGTTGGATCAACTACAATTTATGTTACTCACGACCAAATTGAAGCTATGACTATGGCTGATAGAATTGTTGTTATGAAAGATGGATATGTACAACAAATTGGTACTCCAAAAGAATTGTACTTCTCCCCAAGAAATATGTTCGTTGCTGGATTTATTGGTGATCCTCAAATGAATTTCATTTATGGAAAAGTTGAAGGAACTGATTTTATTTCTGAAGATGGAATTAAAGTTTCTTTAAAAGGTTATGATGAATCAAGACTTCTTGCTGCAAGTAAATTAAATAAAGTTGTTTTAGGATTTAGACCTGAAGCATGTATGCTTGGAAAACAAGAAGAAAATGATCATAGCTTTAAGGGCAAAATGCTTGTTGAAGTTAGTGAAATGCTTGGAGACACTGTCAATATTTACGGCTATTTTGGAAAGAAAGAAATGGCGATTAAATGTACACCATTTGAAAAGTTTGAAGTTAATAAGGATTTAGGGTTTATGGTAGACTATAAAAACACAAATTTATTTAATGCAGAGACACAAGAAATTGTCTTTGGAAATTTATCAAAGAAGATTTGTCCAAAGAAAGAAGGCAAAATTAGAGTTATGCAATTTGGTGAAGGTAACTTCTTAAGAGCTTTCACTGATTGGATGATTCAAAAAATGAATGATAGTGGAAAATATGATGGACACGTCGTTGTTGTTCAACCACTTGAAGTAGGTAGAGTTGATGATCTTGCAAAACAAGATGGATTATATACACTTTATTTACAAGGTATGAAAGATGGAAAGAAAGTCAGAACACATCAAGTTATTGATGTTTTAGATGATTTCATTAATCCATATAGAGATTTTGATAAGTACTTAAAATATGCTGAAAGTGAAGATTTAGAAATTGTTGTTTCTAATACTACAGAAGCTGGTATTTGTTTCGATAAGACCGATATTAATTTTGATAAAACTCCACATACTTTCCCAGGAAAAGTTGTTGCTTTATTAAAACGTAGATATGAACATTTCAAAGGTGATAAGACCAAAGGTTTAGGATTTGTTGCTTGTGAATTAATTGATAACAATGGTGATGAACTTAAAAAATGTGTTTTAGCACTTTGTAAAGAAGCAAAATTAGATCAAAAGTTTGTTGATTGGATTAATGAAGCATGTCACTTCACATCAACACTTGTTGATAGAATCGTTCCAGGGTATCCAAGAGATGATATTCAAAAAATTACCTCTGAACTCGGATATCAAGATAGTTCAATTGTCGTTGGTGAAATTTTCAACTTATGGTGCTTAAAGAAAGAACCATGGATTCAAGAAAAATTCCCAGTTGACCAAGTTGGTGGCGATGTTGATGCACGTTATGTTGATGATATTAAACCATATAAACAAAGAAAAGTTTCAATCTTAAATGGTTGCCATACTTGCATTGTTCCAGTTTCATATTTATATGGAATTGATACAGTTAAAGAATCAATTGAAAATGGTACAGTTGGAAAATTTGCTAAAGAATTTGTCTATGATGAAGTCATTCCAACAATTGATTTACCACATGATGATATGGTTAAGTTTGCTGATAGTGTCTTTGAAAGATATCAAAATCCATATGTCCATCACTTACTCATGTCAATTGCATTAAATTCAATTTCAAAATATAGAGAAAGAGATTTACCAACAGTTAAGAAATATATTAAACTCAATGGAAAATTACCAGAACATGCACTTTTCTCACTTGCTGCTTTAATTAAATTCTATGAAGGAAAACGTGGTGAGGAAACAATTGCTTTAAATGATAATCCAGAATACTTAGAATTCTTTAAAGAAGTCTATGCAAAAGGTTTAGGTTCAAAAGAATTAGTCCATGAAGTTTTATCAAATGTTTCACTTTGGGAAGAAGATTTAACAAAGATTGAAGGTCTTGAAGAATTAGTCCATCATGACTATGACCTCATTTGCAAAAAAGGAATGAAAGAAGCCTTAAAGAAATTTGAGGAATAGTTGTTAATAATATGAATAAAACAATTATTATTAATGAAAATGATAATGTTGCTGTTGCTTTAACTAATCTTAATAAGGGTGAAACTTATAATGATGTAACACTTTTAGAAAACATTACTCAAGGGCATAAATTTGCCCTTGAGGATATTAAAAAAGGCGAAAACATCGTTAAATATGGTTATCCAATTGGTAGAGCTACAAGTGACATCAAAAAAGGCGAACACGTTCACGAACACAATGTTGAAACTAATTTAAGTGGTGAACTTGAATATAAGTTTAGTGGTGATTTTAGTGATCATTTTACAATTAATTGTGATACTAAAGTTAAAGTATATAAAAGAAAATTTAATAAATATGGCATTAGAAACAACCTTTTAATTGTTCCAATGGTTGGATGCGTTAATTCAATGGCAGATTTAATTAAAGAAGAATTCTTAAAAGAAGTTGATGCTTCAAAAATTGATGATGTAATCGTTACAAAACATCCTTTTGGTTGTTCTCAACTTGGAGATGATTTTGTTAATACTGTTAAAACTTTGCAAACTATAGTTAAACATCCTAATAATGGTGGTGTTTTAGTTTTTGCGTTAGGTTGCGAAAATAACCAACTTGATCAATTTAAATCTAGTTTAGGTGAATATGATACTGATAGAGTTAAGTTTTTAAAGGCGCAAGACGTGGAAGACGAAGTCGAAGAAGGCGTTAAACTTTTAAAAGAACTTTATGAATTAATGATTAAAGATGAAAGAGTTGAAGAACCATTATCTGTTATTAATATCGGACTTAAATGTGGTGGCAGCGATGGTTTTAGTGGCATCAGTGCTAATCCTTTAGTCGGCATGATGAGTGATTATATCGTTAAAGAAGGTGGAACAACTGTCTTGAGCGAAGTCCCAGAAATGTTTGGCGCTGAGCAAATCTTAATGGCCAGAAGCAAAAATGAAGAAGTCTTCAAAAAAATTGTTCATTTAATTAATGGATTTAAAGAATATTATGCAGCCCATAATCAAGTTTGTTATGAAAATCCAAGTCCAGGAAATAGAGCTGGAGGAATTACAACTTTAGAAGATAAATCCTTAGGTTGTGTTCAAAAAGCAGGAACGAGTCAAGTAAATGATGTTTTATATTTAGGTGATGAACTTAGAGAAAAAGGATTAAATTTACTTAATGGACCAGGCAATGATTTAATGGCTTGTACAAATCTTGCATGTATTGGTTGCCATTTAATTTTATTTACAACAGGTAGAGGAACACCATTTGGAACATTCGTTCCTACCGTCAAGATCGCAACAAATTCATCTATGGCTAATAAAAAGCACGGATGGATTGACTTCAATGCTGGTCAAATTGTTGATGGAATTAATAAAGAAGAAGTCTTTAATAATTTCAAGAATTTAATTATTAGTATCATTAATGGTGAAACAAAAACCAAGAATGAAGTTAATAAGTTTGAAGAAATTTCTATATTTAAAGATGGAGTAACTTTATAGTTATGAAAATTGGTATAAGATTACATGATCTTGCAAAAGAATCATATAAAACCATATTTGAAAAATGTAAGGCTGCAGGCTTTGATTATATTCAATTAGTCTTTAAAAAAGCATTACTTGATGATGATAACAATGTAATGTTATTTTCGAAAGAAAATGCTTTAAAAGTTAAACCATATTTAGAGAATAGTGGTTTAAAAGTTTCAATGCTTGGAGCTTACTTTAATCCTGTTCATTCTAATAAAGAATTAGTTAAAAGCAATATTGCCTATTTTAAAGAACATTTAAAGTATGCTTCATTACTTAATACTAAATATGTTGGTAGCGAAACTGGAAGTTATAATGATGATAAATGGACATATAATCCAAAAAACCAGACTGAAGAAGGCTATCAAGAAAGTATCGCAGTATTTAAAGATTTAGTTAAAACTGCTGAAGAATATGGATCAATTGTTTTAATGGAGCCAGCATATGGTCATGTCATGTATGACGTTAAAACACTCAAGAGAGCATTTGATGAGATCCATTCGGATAATTTAAAGGTTACGATAGATATCTATAATCTTTTATATATAGGTAACTATAAAAATTATAAAGAGATTTTTCATGAAGCTTTAACTACATTTAATAAAGATATTAAAGTCATCCATTTAAAAGATTTTAATGTTGTTGATGACTCTTTAAAACAATGTGGTTTAGGCAAGGGAATTATTGATTTTAATTATATTATAAATGAAGTAATCAAATATTGTCCCGAAGCAGTCTTGACTTTTGAAGGTGTAGTTGGAGAAGATATTCCTACTTCCTTAAAACTTATTAAAGAAATTATTTCATCTAAAACATCTTGCTAATTTGTGAGATGTTTTCTTTTTCCCTTTTAAATTATATTGCTATTTAATTTATCACCCATATTAAAGTGGGTGATAAAGTTGGTGATAAATTTTAAAATTCACCAAGAAAATACAATCTAAAACTGATAAATAAACACAGTTATTAGATGTGTTTAAATAATTGGATTTCTAGTTGACATGAAATCGTGAAAAATTGATGAATTTTTAAAAATTCTAAAAAAATCATTATTAAAAAAGTCCGAATTGAACGGACTTTTTTGGTTTATATAAAAAAATTTCGTGTTGTATACAACAAACATTTGACACTTATATTTGATTTAATTAAAATTATTGTATGTAAGGGCTTTCACATGAGTTTAAAAAAATATAAGTTTATAGATCTATGTGCATTTACAATAATTGCCATAATATTTGAAGCTTTAAATCATTTTGCTACTACAAATATTTTGACCTATAAATTAATATTTCTCTCTTATTCAGTTGTTCTGTCTTTAATATGTATATATAGAATAGGAATAGCTGGAATAGTAGTAGCCATAGCGGGAGCGATTACAGCTTGTATTGTAGGTGAGTCGTCAGTACTATCGCAATACGTGGCCTATATTGGTGGAGCAATATCAATTATTATTCCTGTAATTATATTTCAATACGTTATAGGTCGGAAAACTTTAAAGAAGAATTATGTATTTATACCTTATTTATTAATAAGTTATGCATTCGTAATTCTTACTAGATGTTTGATTCTTGGTTTATTCAATATTTCAACATTTGTTGAAACATTCATCAATAACCTAAGAGTTGAAGCTGTTCTTGAAAGTATGAGTATAGTAATTTCAATAATTATTGTATTCGTAGCAAATAGGAAGAATGGTCAAATCTTAGTTGAAAGCGTTGAATATATTAGATACGTTCAAGATCGAGCAAAACTAGGGCATTTAAAGGAATATCAAGAATCTCCAAAATTCAATAGTGATAAACCATTTACTGAATATGGAGAAATTGATAACTCAAACCTCCTGGATGGAGGAGAACTTACAGTTCGAGATCTTCAAGAACTGGATGATTTATATAAATCTCACGAAGGCGATAAAAGTGAGAATAATATAAAAGATAATAAGGAAGCACATTTATGAAAGAAAACACTGTAGCATTTGAAAGAGAACAGGTCCAACAGTACTATGAGAAATATCATTGGAAATTTGTTGGCAAAAGAATCTTAAAAGATTGGCGTTTATACGTAATGCTTTTACCACTCGTATTCGTATTTATCTTCTGGAGATATTTACCAATGTACGGGTTAACTGTTGCTTTTAAAAATTTTGATGCTGGTCTTGGTATTATGGGCAGCGATTTTGTTGGTTTAGCGGGTTTTAAAGCTATCATGACTGATCCACTTTTCTGGAGAGCGTTCAGAAATACGTTTATGCTTGCATTTTATGGGTTACTTTTTGGTTTTCCATTCCCAATTATTTTAGCTTTACTCTTTAGTGAAGTTAAAAATCAAGTGTATAGAAGTATCGTACAAATCTTCTCATATCTTCCAAAATTTGTTTCGTTAGTTGTTATTACAACGCTTGTTCAATTACTTGTTGCGCCTCAAACAGATACATTTGGCGGTGGTATCATTAGTCAAGCTTTAACAACTATTGGTTTAATTCCTCAAGGTGCAAAATTACTTGGTGATCCTCAATACTTTAGAGCTGTTTATCAAGTCTCAGGTATTTGGGAAGCTGCTGGTTATGGTAGTATTGTTTATTTTGCTGCAATCTTGTCTATTTCACCTACGAGCTATGAAGCTGCAAGAATGGATGGTGCAAGTAAGATGTCGCAAATTAGATATGTTACCTTCCCTGGAATTGCTTCAACTTTGACAATTATGTTAATTCTTGAAATAGGTAAATTATTTACTGTCGGTTACGAAAAAGTTTACCTTTTATATAACAATTCAATTTATGAAACTGCCGATATCGTTGCAACATATGTCATGAGAAATGCTGGTATGGTCGGTAGTGAAGTTTCGTCAGTTTTATCAAAGTCAATTGCAGCAAGTGCTGATTTATTTAACGCAATTATCGCTATGTTGCTTGTTATTGGCAGCAATATGATTGCCCGTAAAGTTAGCGATACATCGCTCTATTAATATTTGGAGGAAATTAGTTTATGAAACGTTTAGATAAATCAGAGATTATATTTAAAATTTTAGCTTATACTTTCTTAACTGTATTTGCTCTCTTTTGTTTATATCCATTTGTTTATTCAATTTGTGCAGCTATTGCTGGCAAAGAACAAATGGAAGCTGGTTCTTTAATTCTTTTCCCAGATTCTTTCCAATTTGATGCATTTATCAATGTTTTTCAAAGAAAGAGATTCTGGATTTCATATTCAAACACTTTATTCTTAACTGCTCTTGGAACAATATTTGCAATGTTTGTTTCGATTTATGGTGGTTATGCATTAAGTAAAAAAAGAATCCCATTTAACAGAGTATTAAATTTCTTACTCGTTTTCACAATGTGGTTTTCAGCTGGTTTATTTGCTACAAAACTCAACTATGATAATACAAAGGAAATATTCCACAATATAGGAATTATTGATGACAAATGGTTGGTTGTTGTCGCTATGGGTTTGAATGCTTATAACGTCATATTGTTAAGAAATGGTTTTTCAGGCGTCCCAAAAGAAGTTGAAGAAGCTGCTATTGTTGATGGCGCAACTGAAACTCAAATTTGTAATAAAGTTTATATTCCTATGAGCAAGGCAACAATTGCTACTGTTGGTTTATTCTATGGGATTTCAAGATGGAATGGATATTTCTGGGCAGCACAAGTTGTTTCCGATGAATTACAACAACCTCTTCAAGTTTTTATTAAGTCTTTCCTTGATGAAATGAATACTGTTGATTCACGTCCAGATTATGGAACATTCTCGATGACATCATTATTTTATTGTATGATTGTCGCTGCAATTATTCCAATTATTATTATTTATCCATTTATTCAAAAATATTTCGCTGCAGGCGTTAACCTTGGCGGAGTTAAAGAATAGTTTATAAAGTAGTTTCTACTTATAAAATAAAAAAACAAAAAATCTTAAAAAGGAGAATTTATTAAATGAAAACTAAAAGATTTTTAGCGGTATTAGGAATAGGAATTTGTTCAATGGTACTTGCTAGCTGTGGAGATGATCCTGTAATACCTGATAGTGATGGCGTTACATTATCGATTTCTCTTAATTACAACAAAGATACTGGTATGAAATATAATCAAGATGTTGATTATAAAACACCTAATGGAACGCAAGTTAAATCTGGTGATTTTAAACCAGTTTGGAAGGCAGTTCAAGATCAATTAAATTTCACTATTAATGATGTTACTGATTCTAGTGGTAAAGCAACCGACTATTTCAAGAGTAATTGGCAAACAAGACAATTTGCCGATATTGCAGTTGGTAGTGCTTCTATTATTTCTCAATATGGTACTACTGGTGGAACAATTTTAGATTTGAAGAAATATATGGATGCTGGTAAGATGCCAAATTTCAAAAAGTTCTTAGATGCAAATCCAATTGTTAAGGTTTCTATTGAAACTGCAAGTTTTGAAGATGCTTCAAAGAACGCTATCTATTATGCTCCATATTTCGATGGTTTTGATGATATTGAAAAATATACATTAGTTAGAGCTGATTTTGTTGAAAAATTATTAGATGCTGATTATGATTCAACAAATTGGGATACTGATAATACTATATGGACAACAAATAAATATACTTCAAAAGTTAAAGATGCAAGTTATTCAGTTACAGTTCCTGAATCAATGGAAAGTAGCAAAACTAAAACAATTACAAAAAATACTACAGAAAATATTATTGATCAACAAAACGCTTTATCACAAAGCGACAGAACTTCAAAAGTAATGGTTAAACAATTAAGAGAATATTTATCTGCTAAGTATAAAGGTCAATATTCAAAACTTTCAGATATTTTCTTAGGTGTTGATGCAAGTTATGATGCTGATGAAATGGTTGCCTTAATGAGAGTTGTAAAAGTTTCACCATATGTTTTAACTGGTGTTGCTAATACTCAAATGGTTGTTTTTACTCCAAGAGAATACAATAACCAAAGAATTGCTGATATGTATAGATGGGCTGGACAACTTTGGGGTGTAAGAGGTCTTGAATCAAGATGTGGTTATTTATATGTTGGCGCAGATGGAAAAATTTATGATGCAAGAGGTGAATCTGATGTTGCTGATTTACTTGAAAACCTTAATGCATTATATCAAGAAGGCTTAATTGCAACTAAATTCCATGAAAAATCAAATTATGGTACAAATGATGGAAAATATGCAAACAAGCTTTTTGATGGTAATGGCGTAGAAGTTGAAGGTAAAAATCTTTGTGGATTCATGATGTACGACTATTCACAAACTCAAGGCGCTTTAAATGAAAAAGATAATTCATTGAAAGTTGAAGGGTATAATTTCAGACCTATTATTAATGCTGTCGCTGATTGGAATGGAAACGGAAAATACTTCCAATTTACAGAAAGTTGGAGAAGTGTTAAAACCGAAGGCTGGTGTATTAATGCTGCTGTTGCTGATAGCGAAGCTAAATTAAATAAAGCTTTAGAATTATTTGATTTCTTCTATTCAGAAGAAGGTCAAGCGTTATATACTTGTGGTCCAAAGAGCGAAGGATATTATACTGATATAGTTGATGGCGTCCCACAATTATCAGAAAAGACTTTAGAACAATTTGCCGATTCAACAATAGGTAAAAAATCATATACAGATTATTTCAGAAAGTTCGTTGGTGCTGGTTTAAATAATGGTTCTGTTAAGAATTATGGTGTTGAAGCACAATGCACATCAGCCAATGCTTTATATGGTGTCAATGTAGTTGCACATGCATTAGAAGTTGGAACATTTAAACATGTCGAGTTAGCATTTACTAGTGATCCATTCTATACAATTACTCCTACAACATTCAATTTAACTAGTGGTCAAGCTACTACTACTCAAACAATTGAGAATGGCGGTTTAAAGAATATTAATTCAAGTTCAAGTACAAGTGCTTACAACCTTTGGGATGAATACGTCGTTAATGGTTTCGGTGGAACTGCAAGTGATGGTACAACTTTAAAGAGTAAAGCAGGCTATCTCACTTATATTAATGATGAGTTAAAATTAAAGACGTTAGTTACAATTTATAACGAAGCTTACGAGATCATGAAATTATAGTCTTAGATGCTAAGTTGTTGAAAATCTTAGGACCCATCATGGGTCCTAAGATGTAAATTATGTATGGAGAGAATATTATGAAAGATAATCCAAATACAAATAAAAATCTCATATACAAATTGCAAAAACCAATTATTTTTGCTCTATTTTTCTCTATGATATTTCTATTTGTTTATAGTTTAGTATTTTTTACGCCATTCTATGATCTTTATATCTTAGATGCTGCTTTTTCAAAAAGTGCAGCAACAAATTATGGTGTTTGGAGCGATACTTTTCAAGAAGCCGCGTATGCGAAAAGAAATGGTGTTATTTATGGTTTAGATATGCATTATTTTGTAAGTTTTGCTAAAGAAAGCGGTGGATATGGTGGTGAATTGCAAGTATTTAACCATTTCTTATTTAATTTTGGATTAATTGGCATTGTTGTTGCGGCCATATCATTCTTATTTTATTCTCAAAAAAGAAAGATTTATTATTTAACAAACTATATTTTCTTAGGTGTTACTTCTGTATTTGGCATTGGAACATCAATCTATGGAATAGTAAATCTTATTAGTTGGAGTAAATATGTTAAAACCCAAGTTAATTTTGATGTTATAAATGCTTATGAAAATTTCTTAAATAATGTCGATCCAGCTAATATGATTAGTTATTATTCATATGATGGAATTAAGTGGGTCTTTATTTTAGGCTATATCGTATTTATTTTAATCACTATTATTTCTATTTGTGGAATAGTTTATGGTGTTTCTAGATTTATTTATCAAAAGAAAAATCCTCCAATGGATTTAAGCGAGGTGAAAATCGATGAATAAGATTAAAAGAATAATTGTTACAAACAAATTAAAGAATACTGAAAATAAAATTCTTAGAAAAGAAAATTCACTTGATGAATTAAAAGTTAAGTTTGAAGAAACATCTAATGAACTTGCTACTTATAAAGAATTGGCAGTTGAAAAAGGCGATGATAAAGTTTTCAAAAAAGAATTTGCTAAAGTTAGTGCTAAGGCAAATAAAGCGAGTGAAAAATACAATGATACTTTATCAGAAATTGAAAATTTAAAATTGCAATCTAAGTATTATAGTCTTGATTTAGAAGGGAATTTACACGAACTTCATAGCGACATAATGAGATACAAAAATAATTCGGCATCATTTTGGTTATGTATACTTGGAATTGTTTGCAATGTAGCCATGTTTTTAATCATTTATAAAACAACAAATTGTACACCAAATGTGCAATTGGGCATCGACCTTTTAATTAATGTTTTAGTTTTACTTGCTGCATTTTTAATTGCTGAGAGAACCAAAGCTTATAATAAAAAAGGGGCATATGGTGCAATTGCTCTTGGAACAATTGAAATTTTAAGGATATTTTGGATTCCTTTATATTACTTTTCAAAATATTTAGAGTATTTAAAAGTTGAAGATAAAGCAGGTTATGCAGGAATTGTAGGATTGGATCCTAATGGATTTACATGGTGTTGCGTTCTCTTAACAGCCGCAGGAATTTCATTAATTTTTGCCGGAGTCATTTGCCTAATTAAAGGAAAGAGATTAGATGAACATCTTAAGAATTTAGAAGGCGGTAAATAGTATGGCAGAATTAAATTTACAACATTTAAAGAAAATCTATGATGGTGGAGTTTTAGCTGTCGAAGATTTTAATATTGATATTAAAGATGGCGAATTTATCGTTATCGTTGGACCTTCTGGTTGTGGAAAATCTACAACCTTACGTATGATTGCGGGGCTTGAAGAGATTACAACAGGTCGTGCATTTGTTGATGGGAAAGACGTTACCGATCTTGCAAGTAAAGATAGAGATATGGCTATGGTTTTCCAAAACTATGCTTTATATGCTCATATGACTATTTATCAAAATATGGCTTTTTCATTAACTTTAAGAAAAACTCCTAAAGAAGAAATTCATCAAAAAGTTATGCATGCCTCTGAAATATTGGGTTTAAATGAACAATTGAATAAGAAACCTAAACAACTTTCTGGTGGTCAACGTCAAAGGGTTGCCTTAGGTCGTGCAATTGTTAGAAACCCAAAAGTTTTCTTATTTGATGAACCATTATCAAATTTAGATGCAAAACTTCGTGTTTCAATGAGAAGAGAAATTAAATTGTTACATCAAAAACTTGGCGCAACTATGATTTATGTTACTCATGATCAAATCGAAGCTTTAACTTTAGCTGATAGAATCGTTGTTATGTCTATGGGTAAAGTTCAACAAATTGGAACTCCAGTTGAAATTTATGCTGATCCAAATAATATTTTCGTTGCTTCATTTATTGGCAATCCTCCAATGAATTTCATTCATGGTGAAATTACAAAGGATGGATATTTTGTAAAAGGCGATATTAAATTCAAACTTGACACAAAGAGAGCAAAACTCTTAAAAGATAATGGATATTTTGGCAAAAAAGTTTGTCTTGGTGTCCGTCCAGAACATTCAACTCCAGATGGTGAAATGAATTTTACAATTGATCTTGTTGAGCATTTAGGAAGCGCAACATTATTCTTATGTCATAATGGGGAAGAACATGTTAAATTAAAACTTCCTGGATGGTTAGATATTAAAGCTGGAGAAATTTTAAAAGCTGGATTTGATCAAAATTTAATTTGTTTCTTTGATGAAGAAACAACTAATAGAATTAGATAGGAGGCAATAAAAATGGAAAACAAAAAAGGTTTAAAATTTAAATTAAGAAAAAGAGCTATTGCCTTAAAAAGAAATTATTATGTGGTGCCTTTGATTTTTGTATTCGTTTCCTGTTTACAATTTTTGATGTCATTATTTGTTTTTTCACCAGCATTTTCTAGACTTCCTGTTTCTTTTTCATCTATTGATCCAGCAAATCAATATGCTAATGCTATGCCTGGTTTTTTAAAGACTATCTTTTCTGCCTTATGGCCATATAATTGTATTTTCTTATTTGTTGTTACCTTATTTACTATTCTTTATAGTGTTGCATATTTACAATATTCAATGCAAAAATATGGTGAAAAAAGACCTGTTTATATGGTTGTTATTTTCTTTGTTTTATGGGCAATTAATTTAATTTTGGTTTTAATTATTTATCAAGCTAATAAAATAAATTATTGGGACGATCTATATAAATTAGCACAAGATTCAAGTAACGTTACTCTTGCAGGTTATGTTGCTCAAGAAAAACAAACAAAAACTTTATTAATGGTTCATTTAATCCTTAGTTTGGTTACAGGAGTTGTGGTTGCTACTGCTCCATTTATTCAAAAGCAACTCAAGAAGATTACGTTTAAGCCTTTAGAAGAAAATGAGCAAAAAGAATAAAAAAACAGAAGAAGAAATTAAATTAGAAGAAGAAATTAAGGAATATCAAAAACCTAGTTTCTTTTCTAAAATTCCATATGGAGTAAAAGCGGAACTTATAAAATATTGGTTTTATGGGGCGCTTTTCTTCTTTATAGGAATGGGTATGAGTGCTCAAGGCGAACTT
>CAVEUG010000083.1:0-10736 GCA_963618895.1 Slackia isoflavoniconvertens
AAAATCATGCGATGGAGTAGAATCACTTCCTGAAAAAAGATGACAGGAAGTGATTTTTGTAGGAAAAAGTAATGTTGGTAAATCGAGCTTATTAAATGCTTTGGTTAATCAAAAAAGACTTGCTTTTACTTCTTCAAATCCAGGACATACTCGTCTATTAAATTATTATTTAATAGAGGATTCTTTTTATTTTGTTGATTGTCCTGGGTATGGCTTTAGTCAAAAGAAAAATATTGATTATAAATTTTATGGCGATATGATTGAAGGTTATTTTAAAAATAATAAATATTTGAGACTTGTTGTCTTTTTATTAGATAGCAGGCATATCCCAACAGATGATGATTTAGATTTTTATGAATTTATTAAATCTACTGGTTACTATTTTGTAATTTGTATGACAAAATGCGATAAATTAAATCAAAGTGGTAAAGCAAAAATCATTAAAAATGTTAAAGAAAAATTTGGGGATGGCGTTAATCAATCTATATTATTGGTAAGCATTAATGATAAAAAGAGTCTTGTTGGGCTCAAAAATAAAATTGTTAGCAAATTGAATTAGAGGAGAAAATTATGGCACTAGAAACTCGTTATGATTTTAAAAAAGTTGAAGAAGGTAAATATGAAACCTGGAAAAATAAAGGTTATTTTACAGCTGGAGATAAATCAAAAGCTAAATTTTCAATGGTTATTCCTCCTCCAAATGTTACTGGCAAATTACATATTGGTCATACTTTAGATACAACAATTCAAGACATTACTTGTAGATATAAAAAAGCTAAAGGTTTTGATGTTTTATATCTTCCTGGCTGTGATCATGCTGGAATTGCAACTCAAGCTAAAGTTGATAAAAGACTACAAGAGATGGGAACTTCTCGTTTTGAAATTGGTAGAGAAGAATTTATGAAGCAAGCTTTTGCTTGGAAAGATGAATATAGTGCCATTATTCACTCTCAATGGGCAAAAACAGGATTAATGCTTGATTATTCAAGAGAAAGATTCACTTTAGATGAAGGTTTTTCAAATGCTGTTTATGAAGTTTTTAAGAAACTTTATGAAGAAGGTTTAATCTATCGTGGTGAACGTATTGTTAACTGGGATCCAAAGATGAAAACAGCTTTGAGTAATATTGAAGTTATATATAAAGAAGATAAAGGATATTTCTATTACTTTAAATATAGATTAGTTGATAATCCAAACGAATTTTTAACAATTGCAACTACAAGACCTGAAACCATGTTTGGTGATACTTGTATTTGCGTTAATCCGAAAGACAAACGTTATACAAAATATGTTGGTAAATTAGTCGTTAATCCAGCAAATAACGAACAAATCCCGGTTATTGCTGATGATTATGTAGATATAAAGTTTGGAACTGGTGCAATGAAATGCACACCTGCTCATGATCCAAATGATTGGAATATTGGCAAAAAATATAACTTAGCACATCCAATCATCATGAATGTTGATGGAACTATGGCAGAAAATACTGGCAAATATGCTGGAATGGATAGATATGAATGCCGTGAACTCCTTATTAAAAATATTAAGGAACATGATGATCTTGTAAAAATCGAAGAAATGGTTCACCAAGTAGGACACTCCGAAAGAAGTGGTGAAGTAGTTGAACCAATTCTTTCCAAACAATGGTTTGTTAAAATGAAACCATTAGCAGATGCAGTTTTAAAACAACAAAAATCAAAAAATAGACTTAATTTTTATCCAAAAAGATTCGAAAAAGTTTTAGATAGGTGGATGGAAAATTGTGATGACTGGTGTATATCTCGTCAATTATGGTGGGGTCATAGAATACCAGTTTTCTACAATAAAACTACTGGAAATATACTAGTTAGCAATAAAACGCCTGAAGATGTTGAAAATTGGTATCAAGATGAAGATGTTTTGGATACATGGTTTTCAAGTGCTCTTTGGCCATTTGGAACAATGGGCTGGCCAGAAAATACAGATGATTTAAAACGATATTATCCAACCGATTGTATGGTTACTGGATATGATATTATTTTCTTCTGGGCTGCAAGAATGTATTTCCAAGGATTACATTTTACAAAAGAAATACCATTCAAAGATATTGTCATTCATGGTCTTGTTAGAGATTCACAAGGTAGAAAAATGTCAAAATCTTTAGGAAATGGTATTGATCCATTCGATATTATTGATAAATATGGCGTTGATAGCTTACGTTATTTTTTAGCAACGACTGCAGCACCAGGACAAGATATGAGATTTAGCGAAGAAAAAGTTAATTCTTGCCAAAATTATTTAAATAAGATTTGGAATAGTGCACGTTATATTTTAATGAATATTCCAGAAGGCTTTGATTTAAGTAAGGTTGATACTAAAAAGTTAGGCACAATCGATAAATTTATCCTTTCTAAACTTGAAAGAACTATTCAAAAAATCACTAAATCAATGGACACTTATGAATATGGGATTGCATCAAGTTTACTTTATGATTTTGTTTATGATGATTTCTGTTCATTCTATATTGAAATGTCAAAAGTTAGTTTAAAGGATGACAATTACTATAAAGACGGCGTTTATTTCACACTTTTAAAAGTCTTAAAAGCTGTTGTAATGATGATTTATCCATTCTCACCATTTATTACTGAAGAAATTTATCAAAATTTACCAGACAAAAAAGAATCTATTATGCTTGAATCATATCCAGAATATGAGAAAAAGTATGTTAATAAAGTTTCTGAAGATAAAGGCGAACTTTTAAAAGAAATTATTGATCAAATTAGAGTTTATAAAGTTAATAATAAATTAGCTCCAAATGCAAAAATTGATCTTAAAGTAAAAACAAACGAAAACATTGATGATTTGGTCGAATATATTAAACGTTTTGCTTTTGCAAATAGTTTTGATTTTGTAAATCAAGATGTTGAAGATTCAACAAGTATTGTTTTATCTAAATTAACAATTTACGTTTTGGATAATACAAATAAAGAAGAATTAAAAGAAAACTTAAATAAAGAGTTAACTAGATTACAAAGCGAAATTAAACGTAGTGAAGGAATGCTTTCAAATAAGAATTTCTTAGATAAAGCTCCTAAAGAAAAAATTGAAAACGAAAAGGTAAAATACCAAACATATTTGACACAGTTAAAAGAAATTGAAGAAAAATTGAAAAAAATCTAAAAATTTTTTGAATTCCCCCCCTATTAATAGTGAAGGGAGGAAAAGTATGAACAAAGTGTCTTTAACCGAAACCGAACTTAACGAAATAAGAGTCGGTGAAGCAATTACCTTAACTGCAGTTTTAGCGGTTATGGCAATTTCAATTTTAGCTGTAGTAGTTTATAGACTTTTCGTTTCAAAAAGTTCAACAATTAAGATGCCTGGTGGATGGCAATTTACTTGGAAATAATCGAAATAAATTCTGTTTACTAGTTTAAAGTTTATTATCTTAACTTTTTGTGTGTTCTTGTTTGACAGAGTAGTTGATTTTATGTATAATTCTTGCGTTGTA
Organism: Slackia isoflavoniconvertens; assembly: GCA_963618895.1. Lineage (GTDB taxonomy): Bacteria > Bacillota_I > Bacilli_A > RFN20 > CAG-826 > Onthovivens. The sequence goes on from CAVEUG010000083.1 coordinate 3,491, forward strand.
ACTCTATTTAGCTACAACCGCATAAACAAGGTATCTAAAAGAATTTATAATTCTTACCTCAATAGCGAGTAATTTTTTAAAGAGGAGGAAGCATATAAATGTACGCAATAATTTTAACTGGCGGAAAACAAGTCAAAGTTGAAGTTGGCCAAAAAATTTATGTTGAAAAACTTGATGTTGAAGTTGGCTCAAAATACACTTTTGATAAAGTTTTATTAATTGGTGATAAATCAGTTAAAGCTGGCGATCCTTACATTAAAGGTGCTAGCGTCGTTGCAAAAGTTGAAAAACAAGGCTTAAGCAAGAAAATTAAAGTTTTCAAGTATAAGGCAAAATCAAATTACCACAGAACTATTGGTCATAGACAACCATATACTTGCTTAACTATTGAATCTATCAATTTATAATGATTAAGGTTAATTATCATAAAGAAGATGGATGTGTTAAGAATTTAACAATTCTAGGGCATGCAGATTATAGCAAAAGTAATGAGTTAGACTTAGTTTGCGCTTGTGTTTCAAGCATCGTTATTGGTGGACTAAATGCTATCAATGATGAAAAAAACTACATCATGTCAGTATTTCCTGGTGATGTTAAACTTGAAGTGAAGTTAGCAAATGATCATGATAATGTTGTTATTGAAACTATAATAATGCAGCTTAAAACTTTAGAATCGAAGTATTCTAAAAACATTAATGTTAAAGAAAAATAAAGGAGAGGCTGGTATAACTATGAAATTTAGATTTGAACTTAATATTCAACTCTTTGCATCTCATAAGGGTGTTGGAAGTACTAAAAACGGCAGAGATAGTGCTGGTCGTAGATTAGGATCCAAACTCGGCGATGGTCAAGTTTGCAAAGCAGGTGCTATTATTTATAGACAACGTGGTACTCGTGTTTATCCTGGTGTAAATACTAAAAAGGGTAGTGATGATACAATCTTTGCTACTAAAGCCGGATATGTCAAATTCGAAAGAGTTGGCAAAAACAAGAAGAGAGTTAGCGTTTACGAAATTAGAAAATAAATAAGAATCCACCTGTTTTGGGTGGTTTTCTTTTAAAGAAACAATAGGTAATTTATGAATTTATTTGTTGATCGTGCAATTATTGAATTAAGAAGTGGAAAAGGTGGCGATGGAGCTATTGCTTTTATTCATGAAAAAAATCGTCCATTAGGAGGCCCTAGTGGTGGAAATGGCGGTAGAGGTGGCAGTATTTATTTAAGATGCTCCCAAACAGTCACAACACTTGTTAATTATCGACATTCTAAAGCATTTATTGCAGAAGATGGACAAAAAGGCGATATCAAGAGTATGTATGGCAGAAAAGCTGAAGATATTTATATTGATGTGCCTCTTGGAACTGTTGTTTTTTTAGAAGAAAACCACGAATTCATCGTTGATATGGATGAGGTTGGTAAAACATTTTTGATTTGTAAAGGTGGCCGTGGTGGTAGAGGTAATGAAGCCTTCAAAAATTCACGAAATAAAGCTCCAAAAATTGCTGAAAATGGATTTCCTGGCGAAATTAAAAGAGTTATTTTAGAACTTAAACTTTTAGCTGATGTAGGTATTGTTGGATTCCCAAGTGTTGGAAAATCTACTTTTATAAGTTGTGTAACAAATTGTAAAGCTGAAATTGGCGATTATGATTTCACAACATTAGTTCCAAATCTTGGCGTAGCAACCACAAAAGATGGAAATTCATTTGTTTTAGCGGATATGCCTGGACTTATTAAAGGTGCACATCTTGGTAAAGGTTTAGGATTATTATTTTTAAGACATATTGAACGTTGTAAAGTATTAATTCATATGATTGATATGAGTGGTGTAAGGGATCCTTATGAAGCTTATAAAGATATAAATGATGAATTAAGAGATTATGGTATGCATTTAATTGATCGTCCACAAGTTATTGTTGCTAGTAAAATGGATGAAGAAGGTGCAAAAGAACGTTTAGAAAAGTTTGAAAAACAAATTGATAAAAAGGTAATTCCTATTTCTTGTGTTACCGAAGAAAATTTAGATTTGGTTTTATATGCTTGTTATGATTTATTAAAAACAGCTGAATCTTTCCCAGTTTATGAAGAAAAAGACAAAGAAAAGATTTATGATGCAACAAGTGATGAACCATTATTTACAATTACTAAAACTAACGAACACACTTTTGTTATTAGTGGTGCTAGAGTTGAAAGAACATACGATATCATCAATATTTCTACTGATGAAGGTATGATGAGATTAATTACATATCTTAATAAGATTGGAGTAGATAGAGAACTACATAAGATGGGCGCAAAAGATGGAGACACTGTAAAATTAAAAGATTTCAGTTTTGATTTTTACGAATAATTTCATACTTACTATTTTAAATGTTAGATTTTTTAAAAGGTAAGGTTGTTTATGTTGATAAAGATTTTGTTGGACTAGATGTCCATGATTTTGGATTTAGAGTATATACTTCAAATGTAAATAACTATCAAATTGATAGTTGCTATACTTTTTATGTGAGTGAAGTATTAAAAGATGAAGAAATAGTGGTTTTTGGGTTTAGTACCCATAAAGAACTCAAACTATTTCAAAAGATAATTAACGTTAATGGTGTTGGAGTTAAAACTGCATTAGCATTACTCAATAATTTTACTGTTGAGCAACTAATTTATCTTATTAAGTCGAAAAATAGTAAAGATTTAGTAGTTGTTCCAGGAGTAGGGACCAGGGCAGATAGAATTATTTTGGAGCTTTATAACAAATTAAATGATATTGATGATGGAAAGATTTTCAGATATGAAAATGTTTTTAAAGCTTTGAAACAAATTGGTTATAAATCAATTGAAATAAGTAGTGCATTAGAGAAAATCCCGAATGATTTAACTGATAATGAAGCAACTAAGTTAGTAATAAGGGAGATAAACAATGCAAAATAATGATAATTATTTAAGACCTACATGCTTAGAAAACTATTTTGGGCAATCTAAAATTATAGAAGAATTAAAAGTTTATATTTATAGTGCTAAAAAAAGAAAAACTGTGCTTGATCACATGCTTTTTTACGGTCCACCAGGACTTGGAAAAACTAGTTTAGCATATGTAATTGCTCATGAAATGGATGCAAGAATTGTGACAATAAGTGCCTCAGCAATTAAAGACATTACTGAAATGGTTTCGCTTTTAGGAACTTTAGATCCTGGGACAATTTTATTTATTGATGAAATTCATAATTTAGATAAAGAAATTGAAGAAATTTTATATAGTGCCATGGAAGATTTTAAAGTGAATATAACTTATAAAAGTGAGGAGAATAGTAAAGCAATTTCTATCGATTTATCGCCATTTACTTTGATTGGCGCAACTACAATGGCTGGATCAATATCTACGCCATTAAGAGATAGATTTGGTATTGTATTTAAATTTAATTATTATTCTGAAAAAGAACTTAAAACTATTATTCAATATAACGCTAAAAAGATTCGATTACATCTACTAAGTGGAGCTGCTAAAGAAATTGCTTTAAGAAGTAGAATGACGCCACGCGTTGCAAATAATGTTCTCAAAAGAATACTCGATTATTCAATTTTTCATAACATAAAAAAATACGATGAAAATAACATTATAGATGCATTCAATTTTTTAAATATAAATTCTTTTGGATTAACAAGCGAAGATATACAAATTTTAAAATGTTTGCACATTAATTTTAAAAGTAAACCCGTGTCTTTAGATGCGATTGCTAGTTTATTAAATGAAAATGTTGTTAATATTCGAGATATTAACGAACCATACTTAGTAAATCAGGGTTTTATAGAAAGAACGAAGCAGGGCCGTCAAATTACAAAATTAGGCATTGAAACTTACCTTAAAACAAAGCAGAAAAAGGCCTAAATATTTAATTGTTTTTTTACGTTAACTAGGGTATATTTAATGACGTATAGTTTTTACCTATTTATAAAATATTTTTATAAATAAGAGATGGAGGCGTTTTGTGAAAAGATTTATAGCATATATCTTGTTATGTGTGAGCATATTATTTAGTGCGTTTATTGGGTTTGTTCCTTCGGTATTGTCAATTAATGCTAGTGCGGATTATGATTCAGGACAAAACTTTATTTATAAGATATCATTGAAAGATGATGGCAATAAAAATGATGGAGATATTGAAAGTGGTGATGCTCTTAATTCAGTTATCGAAGTATTTAAAGAACGTTTAGATGCTGCCAATATTTCAACATATAAGTTAGAAAGCGAAGGAAATGATACTATTCGTTTAGCTTTTAAAGATAAAAGCGAAATTAATATCTATGTTTCAGAATATTTAAATTTTGATGCTAACATCCAAGCAATGGATTATAGTGGAAAAATTATTCTTGAAGCTAGTGAATTTTTAGAAAAAGGCGAAGCTTATATCGATTATTCAAACAACATCCCAGTAGTTGTTTTGCCATTAGCTGATCCAGAAGGTTTTAAAACAAAATTATACGAGAACATCAATGGTTCAAAATCAAACGATAGTACAAGTTCATATACAAAAAAACCTGGTGAACTTCAAACATTTGCAGATGATGATTCATCAAGCAGCGAAGAAAGTACCAGTAATGAAAATTATTTATATATTGTTAACAATTGGAAATCGGAAACCTATTCAATGAAGACAATCATTGAAGATAATAGTAGTGCCGATACTGATGAAAATAATGCATACATAGATAGAATTGATGCGACCAGTGCTTCAAATTTCTTCTTTGATTATGATGCTGATAATCCAGGAAATACATTTACAAAACTTAAATACACTGGATTCTTTAGTGATGCTGGTAGCGATTTAACGCTTGCGAATAGATTGGCAAACATTGTTGTTAAAAAATTCAACGCTTCAAGTCTTGATTATAAGGTTACATTAATTAATAAAGATTATATTAATTTTGCAAGTAATAATGTTACTGCATTTATTGAAAACCTAATTTATCATGGCGATAAATACGGGCAATATCAATCGATTGTCATGTCAAGCCTTCTTATTTCTACAATTGTTGCTTTAGTTGTGACAAGTTTATTCTTGGCTTTAAATTATGGTATTGCTGGACTTATATCAATTGCAATTACTCCTGCAATGCTTATTTCAACACTTGCTATATTTAATTCATTTGGAGCTGAATTCAATATAGGAACAATTATTGCTTTAATTGGTGTTGCAATTATTTCTATATTTAGCGGTGCTGCATACTTTAAATCTGTTAAAGAAAATTTATATAGAGGTAAAAATTTAAGAAAAGCAAATCAAGATGCAAGTAAAAATACTGCATTCATTCAAATTGATTTATCTGTTATCTCTGTAATTCTTGGTCTTGTTTCTTATTTAATTCCAAATAGCATTATGCTTTCAATTGGTGCTGTATTAATTCTTGGTGGATTAATCAACATTCTATTAAATGGTATTTTATTAAGAGCAATGTATTATTTCTTAGCTAACTCAACTTTCATTGATAATCATTTAAATCTTTTGATGGTTGAAAAGAAAAAGATTCCTGATTTATCAAAAGATGAAAAACCTGTTTATTTTGATCAATTCAAAAATAAAGATAAAATTGAAAAGAAAAATAAGACCAAAGTTTTAGGAATTGTTGGAACTGCATTACTTTTTGTCAGTGCTCTTGGAATCACAACTTTCCAATTAATTAATGGGAATATCTATAATTCAAATAACAATGTCGTTACTTCATCTCGTGTTTATCTTGAATTTGATTATAAAGAAAATGGTGCAATCAAGACTGTGTCTGACCTTGAAAAGAAGGTTTTAAATAATCTTTACACATACAATGAAGAAACTAATGTTAAATCAACAAATACTGTAACTTACGATAATATATTAAATTTTACTTATTCATATAAAGAAAACTATGATATTAACAAAGAGACATTAAAAAAAGATTACTATATTATCGAACTCAATGATATTATCAATGAAAATGCTAAATTTAGTGCTTACGTTGATTCAACTCATTATGAAGAAAATGTTTCAATTGAAGATGCATTGCAATATTTAATTGTTGATTACAACAATGCTTCTAATTTTACATCAGTTGAATTAAAATCAGTTAAAAATGTTAATAGTGATACAAATAATTATTATTGTTTATTATTTGCATCAATTGGAACCGCAATCGTCGGTGTTTATATGATGTTTAGATTTGGAGTATCAAGAGGTTTAGTAAGTATTTTATTTGTTGCAGCAAGTTCGACAATTGTTACTGGAATATTTACTTTATGTAGAGGACATTTCAATAGTCAAATTACATTTGGTGTTGTTTTACTTACAATCTTAGGATTTGCTATTTTAGATAATTACTATGCCGTAGATCGTGAAATAAGAAAAGAAAATCATCTTGATAAAGATAACTTTGAAGGCCTAAAAGAAGATAGTAAGTTTGCAATAAGACTAGCGAATCAAAACGTCACTATTATGTCGGTTTTATCAGCGTTTGTCGTTATTAGCTTCTTATTTGCTAAATCCTTCTCAATGTATTTTGTCTTATTTGTTGTTTTAGGATTATTCTTGATGTTAATGTTCTATAAAGAATTGACTGTACCAGTTGTTTATAAACTTAGTTCATTCTTTGGCTCTATTTGGAATAAAATCGGTTCTAAATATGAAGCTCATAGGGCAAAGGTTAACGAAAAGCGTCACAAAAAAGATGATGGTGATGGACCACAAGAAGCTATCTTTATTGGTATTAACGATTAAAAATATGGCCACTCATAGTAGTGGCCTTTTATAAAATTATGAAAGACTTTAAAACAAAAATATTAGAACACTTTAAATTAACTAACGATGATTATAAAAAATTATCAAAAGAGATACATCTTAATGATTTACCTAATTATTTAGAATACAAAAATATTAAAGAATGTGCAGAATGTGTTCATAAATTAGTTAATAAAAAAGAAAAGATTTTAATTTATGGTGATTATGATTGCGATGGAATCATGTCAACATCAATTATCTATTTAACTTTGAAAACAAATGATTTTACACCTGGTTTTTATATTCCTTTTAGAGAAACCGATGGATACGGATTAACCAAAAATAATGTTGATAAATTCTATAATTTAGGATATAAGGTTTTAATTCTTGTTGATAATGGAATTAAGTTAAATGATGAGATAGATTATGCTAATTCATTAGGAATGGAAGTAATTGTTCTAGATCATCATATTAACGATGATAAATTGCCTAATGCTAAGTATATCTT
>CAVEUG010000084.1:0-11758 GCA_963618895.1 Slackia isoflavoniconvertens
CTCCGGAAAATCCAATATAATTATAATTCAAATAAACTCCATAAGATATAAAAAAAGCGAGTAATCTCGCTTTTTAGATATATTTTTATTATTAATGAAATCTAGAATATTTATCTTTAATAGCTTCATGCGATTCATGTGACTTAATAACATCACTAACCATTTCAGCTATAGATAAAACTGTAATTTTATGACTATTGTTAAATTCTGGATGTCTAATGGTGTCAGTTGTAATAACTTCTGTTACATCACTATTATCTTCAAATTTTGCTTGAGCATTGTTATTAAATAAAGCATGTGCACAACAAATATATACTTCTTTTGCGCCTCTTTCTTTTAATATATGAGCACCAGCAAGAATAGTTCCACCAGTGTCAATAATATCATCTACCATAATACAAATCTTGCCTTCGATATCGCCAATAATTGATGTAATTTCAGCAACATTTGGTTTTGGTCTACGTTTGTCAATAACAACTAACGATGTGTTTGGAATAAAATTAGATAAATCTCTTGCTCTATAAATAGCTCCATGATCTGGTGCTACAATTGCAATTTTTCCAGCAACATCATTTCTCTTACTAAACTTTTCGTTTAGATATTTGGCATAAATAACTGCAGGCGACAAATTATCATTTGGGATACTAAAGAATCCTTGAATTTGTGGAGTATGTAACTCAATTGTTACAATTCTACTAACCCCAGCATTGACATATAAATCAGCAACCATACGAGCTGAAATAGGCTCATTCATATGAGCGATTCTGTCTTGTCTTGCATACCCAAAGTATGGACAAATAAGGGTTATTTCCTTACAATTTGCTCTTTTTATACCATCAATAAAAATCAACGTTTCCATTATTCTATCGTTTACAGGAGCACATGTAGATTGAATAATGTAAATCTTTTTACCGCGAACATCCGCCTTACTAGTGGCAAGGACTTCTCCATCTGCAAAGTGATGAATCTCAGCTTGAGATCTATCTATCCCAAGATAAGCACAAACTTTGTCAGTTAGTTCGACGTTAGAAGATAATGAGAAAACTAAAATATCTTTAATCATATTTAGACCTCCGGCTTCCTAGTCTTTTTAAATTATAACAACATTGATTTCAATAATAAATAAGAAATAAATTTATTGCTATAGGTCAATAAAAAAGCATCCATGAACATTAAAATTCATGGATGCATAATTAATTTTCAAATTTGAAATGTCATGTTTCAAGCATGAAAAAACATGCTTATTCTTCGTAAAATTCCAAAATATTTTTATAAACAATCATTCTTTCGGTTTCGTTTAAGATTTCATGTCTCATATTTGGGTAAATAGTTATTCTGCTATTTAAACCATACTTTTTATACATTTCATCAAGTTTTCTTGGACCCTTACCATTATTTCCAACTGGATCACTATCACCAGCAATGACATAAATTGGCATATCTTTTGAAATTTTCTTTAAATTTGCTGGTTTATTTAATTTTGATAAACCTTTTAAGAATTCAAGATAGAACCCATTAGTACAATGATATCCTGAAAATGGATCATTATCATATGCTCTACAATTATCTTTATTAAATGAAATCCATGCATTTGGACTATCGGCATCTTTAACAGATTTTGCATATCCGCCAACCGCTAAATTATTTAATAAACCGGCTGGTTTTTCACGATTGTTTTTGTGAACAATAACCCTTGCTAATGCATAACCAATTTTCCCAAGAGAACCCATATGATTACTTCCACAAATGACAACCTTATCTGCGCTTCCATAGTTTTCAATATATCCTTGAGTTACGAAACTACCCATTGAATGTGCAAATAAATAAACTGGTAAATCTTTATGATTCGCTTTGAAATCTACAATAATTTCATCCATCGTTTTCATAAATTTACCAAAGTAATCTGGAGCGCCATGACCTAAAGGACCATTTTTGCCATCACCTTGTCCATAATGATCAATGCAAATAACGCTATAACCATTTTTATTTAAAAATGTAGCAAAATCATTATATCTTCCGCTATGTTCACACATGCCAGTGACAATTAAGACTAAAGCTTTAGGTGAAGCAATTTCCCAGGAATTTCCATATAAAGTATCACCAAAACTGTTTTTAAAACTTGTTGTTTTCATATTTTTTACCTCTTGTATTAATTATAAAATAAGAAAAATAAAATTATCTACTTAAAATCTTCATCTTCGCATCTATCTTTAATAGAATTATAAATTTCTTTATTAAAAAGACTTAAAGATAAAGGAGTAATTGAAATATACCCATGGGAACAATGATATAAATCCGAATCCTTATCCTTAAAGTTTATATCCTTATCATTTGATAAATATAAATTCCCATCATCGCCCCAAACAACTTTTCTATCATTAAAGGATAGTCTTGAAAATCTTATCCCTTTAACTGCTTTGTTATATGGGAAATTAACACTAATAATCCAATCCTTATTTGGAAGTTTTCTTTTTAAAATATAGTCCAAAACTTGTTTCGTATAATTATCAATGTGATCCATTTCAAAAGCTGGAGCACTAAAAGCAATACTAGGAATTCCTAAATATCCAGCTTCAACACAAGCTCCAATTGTTCCACTCCAAATCGATGCAATCGAATGATTTAAACCCCTATTACAACCGCTAATCACTAAATCAAAATTAATTCCTAAACAATTATATGCAAATATAACACAATCTGCTGGAGTTCCATCAACCACATAATTATATTTATCAATACATTCAACTTTTGGTCCTTCATGACCAATAGTTATTGAAGTTCCTTTTGCAGACATTACATTTTTAGGAGCAACCATATAGATTGTTCCATAACCATCAAGTTGTTTTCTAAGTTTTTGAATACCTTCTGCATAATATCCATCATCATTAACTAGTAAAATATTTTTCATAAGTTCTCCTGCATTCAAAAAATATATTACTAGAAGTAACAACTACTTAAAATACAAAATTTAAATATTAAGATTTTTTAGTTACGACTAATTTTTCATTATCATTAGTTAAATCAATTTTCTTCCATTTATTAACTTGAATAATGTAAAGGATAATGCCAACAATTCCAGTTGTGGTTTCAGCAATCGGGAATGCAATCCAAGTATAATTTACACCAATAAATGAAAAAGCATACATTATTGGAACAAGACATACAATTTGTCTGAGTAGTACCAAAATAGTTGATTGGACACCCTTTCCAATTGCTTGGAAAAATGTTGGCGCAGAAAGAGAAAATATAGCACCAACAAAACTGCTACCAATAATAGGAAAAGCTATTAAACCAATAGCTAAAACTTCTTCATTAGTTGTAAATATTTCAAGTAATACTTTTGGTAATCCAATAAAACAAACCATCCCTATAACCATTAAAACAGCCGAAATTAACCAAGTATATTTCATGATTTCTCTGCATCTTAAATGCTCATTTCTTGCGGCATTATAAGACAAGAAAGGTATAATACATGTCGTCAAGCCAAAAATAGGTATAAAGAAGAATGACTGAAGTTTATAGTAAAGTCCTAAAACTGTGATCGCACTTTCGCCAAATTTGGCTAAAATCAAATTCAAAATTGAAATATATAAACTAAACAATATTTGTTGAATACCAGCAGAATATCCATAAAAAAGGATATTTTTGATATAAAAATTGAATTCATTTAGTTTAGGAGGTTTTCTAAAACCTTTATAAATTGAAATTAAAAATGCAACAAATTGCCCAATGACAGTTGCAATTGCAGCTCCAGCAACGCCCATTGAAGGAATAAAACCAAGACCGAAAATCAAAATCGGATCAAGAATAATATTTGTTAAAGCTCCAAAACTTTGAGAAAGCATTGGTTGAATCATATTCCCTCTAGCCTGATGTGACCTAGAAAAATTAGCTTCTAAAAATATAAATAAACTACCTACACACGTAATTAACCCATACGTGACACCATCTTTTAGTGTTTGTTCAGTAGTGGCCATACTGCCAACATAAATATTCATTAATAATAAAGAACATATTGCAAAAATTAACCATGCAAAAATATTTAAAACAAATCCAACACCAACAGAATTTTCGGCTTCTTTATCTTTTCTTAAAGCATATTGTTTTGCCATAAAAGTATTTACACCTACACCAATTCCGATAGATAAAGCAATCGCTATATATTGGAAAGGATAAATTATTGTTAATGCATTTAAAGCGCTATCGCTATAATGACCTAAAAATAACGAATCCACAACATTATACAAAGCTTGAATAAGTTGCGAAAACATCACAGGAGGAGCAATTTTTAGTAAAGCTTTAAATACTTTTTCTTTGCCAAATAGTTGTTGGTCTTTTTCTACTACTGTCATACAAATGAGAATTATACTCAATTAAATATAGATGTAAACAAATAACCCCACATCAACCATTCTTATTGCTTTTTATGCATTCTTACCTATAAACTTTTATCCCGTCTTTCAAAATTTCATTAATTAAATCTAAATTATCTGCAAGATCTGAAAATCTAATTAAGTCAATATTTTTATGTAGATTATTTTCTAATTCAATTTTTAATCCTACAAACTTTAATCCTTCTAATTTAGTTGAAACGCAAATATCAATATCGCTTTTTTCTGTAGCATATCCCTTTGCGTAACTTCCAAAAATATAGCAAAAATCTATTTCATTTTTATATCCGTTATTTATAAGTTGAACGACTTTTTTCTTAATTACATCAATTGAAAGGATGCCTTTTGTTTCGGTAATTTCACATGCATCAATTATTGATTTTATCATCATCTCTCTTTTTAAATTATTACCATAATCATTATTCTTTTCGTATCTTATATATGTTCTAATTGGCATATTAATAATATTTGCTGCCGCAATTTGCGATAGACCATATTGTTTTCTAACTTTTTCTAATTCCATAAATTACCTCTATTATATTTTAAAAATAGTGGCATACTAAATCAAGATTAACATGCCATTTTGGCATATTTTATTACTTATGTTTATGCCAAATTATCATAAATAAAAAGACAATGCATTAACATTGCCTCTAAATCCATGGTTGGCTGGGGTGGATGGGTTCGAACCATCGTATGAAAGTTTCAGAGACTTTTGACTTTACCACTTGTCTACACCCCAAGCATCTAATATTTTAAGCCAAAAGCAATCTATAATAAATAATATTATTTACCTTCTTTTTGCTTCTTTTGGAAATTATAACTATCTCTACAAGCATCTTGAATTGTGTATTTACAAACAAAACCTAATTCTTGTTTAGCTTTATCACAATTTGCATAGTTTTCTGGAATATCTCCAGGTCTTCTTGGAGCAAATTCATATTTGATTTTGATTCCAGTAGCTCTTTGATATGCATCGACCATTTCAAGAACACTAGTTCCTTTTCCAGTTCCAAGGTTATAGATAACTAAACCTGGATTTTCGCTTAATTTCTTAAGAGCTAAAACATGGCCTTCCGCTAAATCACAAACGTGAATATAATCTCTTATTCCAGTTCCATCTGGTGTTTTATAATCCTTACCAGTAATTTTTAAAACTGGTAATTCGCCAACAGCCACTTTTGCAATATATGGCAAAAGATTATTTGGAATTCCATTTGGATCTTCACCTAATAAACCACTTGGATCAGCACCAATTGGATTAAAATATCTTAAAAGTGCAAAATTGAAATCTTTATGAACTTTTGCATAATCTTCAATAATTCTTTCAATCATAACTTTTGTTTCGCCATATGGGGAAGTTGCGCTCTTTACAGGATCCGTTTCATAAAGTGGGACTCTATTTGGTAAACCATAAACCGTACTTGATGAAGAAAATACGAGATTTTTGCAATTAAATTCACTCATGCATTCTAAAAGTGCAAATGTGGTGCCTAAATTATTCTCATAATACTCTAAAGGTTTCATAACAGATTCAGCGACTGCTTTGTAACCAGCAAAATGAATAATTGAATCTGGTTGTTCTTTTTTAAAAACTTCAGCAAGTTTCTTTTTATCTGCAACATCAAATTCATAAAATGTTGGTTTAACGCCAGTTAATTCTTTAATTTTATCTAAAACTTCAATTTTAGAATTAAAAAGATTGTCGATAATAACAACTTCTGCTTTATTTCTAATTAAAGCAACAACTGTTTCTGAACCGATAAATCCAAGTCCACCTGTAACTAATACTTTCATAAATAACTCCTTTATCTATTCCCTATTTTTTTAGCTTCCTTATTTTCTTTTTTCTTGTTTAATCGCTTTTCGCTTTTTGATTCCTTGATTACTACTTTTGATAAATTGCTTTCGGTAACTTCTTTCATAATTGTGTCAGCAATTTGCTTTTTAGTTTCGGCCTCTATATATAACTTGAGAGCTACATATGCTAAATTTGCATCTTCAATTGATTCATTTCCTTCACCATTTTTTAGCTTTTCTTTACTAATTTGTGATAATGTCTCAACTCTTACATTGGCTTTATGCACTTCTTTTTTTAATGTCTCTTCTTGGATTTTCTTAAAAAAATCATATAAATTCTTTTTGTCTTCAAATAATTCACCATCAAGATCTATTAAAGTCGCAATATCTTTCATTGATACAACCGATTTTAATAATGCAATTGCAAGAAGATAAGCTAAATGTTCCTTAGAATATTTTTTATCTTTTGGTGGGGCAATAATTTTTGCTTTAACATAATTATTAACCATAAATGGTGTTAACACATTATTGTCTTCGCTATTATCTTTATTCCCAGAAAAAGTTTTTAGACACTCTCCAATATATGAAATAACTTGCTCCATATATAAAGGAATGGGAGGAAATTCATTATATGCAGGTAAACGAAATTCCTCTAAATCATTTAAATATTTCGTTATGTTTTTCTTTTGATTTCCCATGCAAATATTTTATCACAAATATAATTGAATTTTTATTCTTTTAAATATTATCGTTGCAACAAAATTGAACTAATTTCATAAACCTATATTCGATAATCAATCAGCTAAAATTAAAATTTTCTTAGTTAATCCAACATCAATCGCAAAACACCTCGCCAATAAAACAATAAAAACATAAACACTAATGATTAATTTAAGTTAGTTTTTAGTGGTTATAATTTGATTATTCCAATAAATATACGTTATTACAATTAAAATAAGATTAGTTTTTTATAAAAAAATAAGTATTTTTAAACAAACACTTTTTTCTCAACTTTCAAATGTATATAATCGTTTTTATCTTTCTAAGGAGTATTTAGTATGAGAGAAATTGTATTAACAGCCGATGAAATTAACGAGACTTGCAAAAGACTTGGCGCAGAATTAACAGAAAAATATAAGAATAGTGACTCTTTACCTGTTTTTGTTTGTATTTTAAAAGGCGCAGTATTATTTTTTACTGACCTTATTAAAAATTGTGATTTTCCTATGGCTATAGACTTCATTCAAGTTACAAGTTATGATGGAACTTCTTCAACTGGGGTCATTCACTTGAAGAAAGACTTAACTGAAAATGTTACTGGTCGTGATGTAGTTATTGTTGAAGATGTTGTTGATACAGGTTTAACTTTAAATTATCTTAAACAATATATCCAAATTAAACACAACCCAAAATCAATTTCTGTCGTATGTTTAGTTGATAAAACTCCTCTTAGAAAAGTTGACTTCCATGTAGATTATGTTGGATTACATTTAAAAGAAAATAAATTCTTATGCGGTTATGGATTTGATTATCATGAAATTGTCCGTAATGTCCCTTATATCTATGTACCAGATAAACAAGAGATTGAAGAAATGGATGAGGTTCTTGCTAAAGACAAATCCTTAAGAGAAGCAGAATAAATTTAAATCCTAGCGGTTTCATCGCTAGGATTTTCTTTTACTTATATTTTTCAATAATGGCATTTGCAGCAGTTCGCCCTGCTTTAATAGCTAAAACAACTGTTGTTGGGCCAGTAACACAATCTCCCCCCGCATAAACATTTTCAATATTAGTTTCCATAGTTTCTTCATTTACTTCATAAAAACCATATTTATTAATTGTTAAATTATTTTCTTTTGAAATAACATCTGCTTCAGATACTGATCCTAATGCCATAACGACAAGATCGCAATCAATAACAAAATTACTATTTGGAACTTCAATTGGTCTTCTTCTTCCGCTACTATCAGGTTCTCCAAGCTCCATTCTAATACAATCAACACCAATTACTTTTTTAGAATCATCCAATAAAATCTTTGTTGGATTTGTTAGGAATTTAAAATCAACATTTTCACTTTTAGCATTTAAAAATTCTTCTTTTCTAGCAGGCATCTCAGCTTCTGTTCTACGATAAACATTATATACATGTTCTGCACCCATTCTTAATGCGGCTCTGTCACAATCAATTGCAACATTACCACCGCCAACAACAACAACTTTCTTTGCATCACTTATAATGCGTAAAAATTCATCCTTGCACTCATCTTGTGCATTAATGACTCTTAAATATTTTGCTGCTGAAATAACATATTTAGAATCTTCGCCTTCAATATTCATCATTCTTGGTTTGTTTGCACCATGAGCAATAAATATTGCGACATTGCCTTCATCAATAAGCTTATCAAGATCTTTTTTAGTCTCAATTTTAGTGTTATTAACTAATCGAACACCCAAAGATTTAAGTTTATCAATTTCATTAAATACCACTTCATTAGGTAAACAAAAATTTGGTATGCCATAGGTTAAAAGTCCGCCAAATTTCTCATCTTTTTCATACATGGTAACATCAAAACCATTCTTGGCTAAGATTGACGCACAAGTGATTCCAGCAGGACCACTACCAATAATTGCAACTTTTTTACCATTTTTAACAACGTTTAAATTGCTTCGTTCAGCTTTAAAATAGTCACTTAAAAATCTTTCAATTCTTCCAATTGCAACAGGTTCTTGATTTGGTATTTTGCCTAATGTACAAGCTTTTTCACATTGCAATTCTTGTTGGCAAACTCTACCACAAACACTTGATAATTGGTTTGTTTTTAAAAATGTTTCGTAAGCTCCTTTAAAATCTCCATTTTTCGCTAAAAGATTTGCTAGAGGAATGTTGTTATTAATTGGGCAACCTTGAACACAAGGTTTATTTTTACAATTCAAACAACGTGAAGCTTCTAAAATAACTTCTTCTTTAGTGTAATTTTTAAAAACTTCGTCAAAATTATGTACAGCTTCTAATGAACTTTGTCTTTGAGGTTCTACTCTTTTTTTAATATCCATATTGTTATTTTATAACATTTTATAATAAATAAAGCATCTAATTTGATGCTTTATTTATTGTTCCCTAAAGAATTTAAATTATATTGGAATAATGTATTATTAATTAAGAATATATCATTTATCTTATTATCTAAGAAATAACAAACTATTAAATCACTAACAATTGTAGGTTCAAATACGAATCCTTTTGATATCAATAATGCATTTGTTTTTGTTTTATCTAATCCGAGTCCGATAGCTAAACAAATAATATCTTCTTTAGTTATATCGCCATTATCCGCAATAATTCTTTTCGCATGGTCTTGTTTTAAATTGCTCCTAAATGCAATTTCTTCTAGAGATAACCCACTCTTTTTAATAGCATCATTTACTAAACTTGAAAAACTATGCTTTTCGTTTTGATTCGAAAAAATAAATGCAGAATTATCAATAATGTATTTAGTTAAAGCAACTTGAATTTCTTCAGTTAACATTTGTGGGAAATTCTTATACATAACCATATAAACATCTATATCATTGTGCTTCTTTAAAAATTCTTTAATTGCTCTAAGAGCAATATCATAACATTCTTTTAAAGGAAAATTAAAAGTTCCACTTAATAACGGGAATGCAATTGATTTATAACCATGTTCAACAGCTAAACTTAACGATGAATTATAAGCATTAGTTAAATTTTCTTCTTCATTATGTTTACCATTAATATAGATTGGACCAACAGCATGAATAATAGCTTTCACATTTTCAATACCAAAAGCTGGTGTAAGGACTGCTTTCCCTACATCACAATGACCAATTTCTTTACATGCTTTTGCTAAAACTGCATCCCCGGCTTTATGAAAGATAGCTCTTCCAACACCTTCAACCATGCTTAAATTGACATTGCTATCGTTGACTAAACAATCAACATTCATTGATACTAAATCACCTTTTTGAATAAAAAATGGCATAATTCTCTCCCTTGCTTATTATAAAAAAACAAAACTCTACATTCAATAAGAATTCTTTTAAGCAGAAACCGTCAAATTATTCTCTTTATTGAAGTTTTCAAAATTAATTTCAATTCTTTTTTCGTATCTCTTCCTTAATGCGATTAACATTATAATTTCTGTTATAAAAGCCAATCCCCAACTAATTGGATAACAAGCATATAAAACTCCTAAACTATGAAATTCACTTGTTACATCATCTGAATAAATACACGAATTCCAAAATACACGGAATAAACAACAGAAACTCAATGTAATAATTAATGGTGAAATTGAATATCCAAGACCTCTTAAAGTTCCGCATTCAACATCCATTAATCCACACAACCAATAAGTAGTTAAAATAACTAAAAGTCTAGCCATGGCGTATTCTTCAACTACAATATCTGCGTTGCTTCCCATATAAAATTCCAGTAATTGCCTACTAAATAATAATTCAATTCCACCAACAACGATTCCAATAACTAAAGTCATAATACTTGTTGTAATTATTATCTTTTTTATATTTTCTTTATAACCTCTACCATAATTTGCACTTACAAAAGCGCTTGATGTTGAAGAAACAGAAAACATAGAAATATAAGTAAAACCTTCAATAGAAGAAGCATCACTATTTGCAGCTACTACCTCAGGCCCCCATGTATTGACCGACGCTTGAAGCAAAACATTACTAATTGAAAAAACAACTCCTTGAATTCCGCTAGGAATACCTATTCTTAAGATTTCCTTTAACACATTTGAAGAAACTTTTAATTCTTTAAATCTAAATCTAATAAATCCTTTATTAAAATAAAGATAAATTAAAACTAAAAATGCGCTTAAACCCTCGCTAATTATAGTAGCTAAAGCGACACCACTAACTGACATATTAAATGCATAAACAAACATATAATTTAAGCCAACATTTGTGACACCAGCAATAAATAAGAACATTAATGGAGCAAAACTGTTTCCAACGCCCCTTAAAATTGCAGTTCCAAAATTATATAAAGCTAAAAATGGAAGTCCAAGAAAATATATTTTCAAATATGTATTTGCTAAATCAATATATGATTCATCAACATTCATCCATTTAAGAAAATATTTTGAAAAAACAAATCCTATAATTCCGATGACAACTCCACCAAATAAAGCTACAACTAAAGAAGTATGTAATGCTTTTTGACAATTTTCACGATCACCCTTCCCATAAGTACGTGCAATTACAACATTAGTTCCATTAACCAGCCCTAGGAATCCGCCCGTGATTAAACTAATTAAACTTCCATTCGCACCAACTGCAGCAGCAGCAAGACTTCCATCATGCCCTTGAACAACAATTAAATCAAAAGCGTTATATAAAAGTTGGAGTATTCCAACCAATACAATAGGAAGAGTATAAAGAATCATTTTCTTTACTAATTCGCTTGTAGAACCATTTACTAGATCTATTTCAGATCTTTTTTTAATCATTTCGCCTAAACTCACGAAGCATATTTTACTCTTTTATTCCTAGAATAAAAGTAAATTTATATTCGCTAAAATACA
>CAVEUG010000085.1:0-17716 GCA_963618895.1 Slackia isoflavoniconvertens
AGTGAGTCACACACTAAAAATACAGAAACATAAGGTTCATCCTTACATTTTTCCATTACTTGACATGCACCATTAGTATCTATTTCTAATAAAACATTTTTGCCTTCATTTAATAATTTGTCCACATAAGCTTTTGGTGTTCCATAACTATGTTCAACAAAATCAGCATGTTCTAATAATTCGCCATTTTTAACGGCTTCTTTAAATCTCTCATCAGATACGAAAAAATAATCTTTTCCATCAATTTCTCCAGCTCTAGGTTTTCTAGTTGTCATAGAAACACTAAATACCAAATTTAAATCTGATTCTTTCATTAAATATGTTCTAACTGTGCCTTTCCCAACACCGCTAGGACCACTAAGAATAACTAAGATACCTTTTTTCATATTAGAAAAATTATATAGAAAATCATTTTTCAAAGCAATAGTCGACTGATTTCAAGATTAAAAAGCAAATTAACTAATATATTATTAACTTTTAGGTATTTGTTTGAATCTTTATTTTTAAATGTATTTATTAGATAATAACTTCATGACAAATATTGATCATTTAAATGCAATTAAGGACAAATTAAATTCATTATATAAAGGTTCCTTTTTAAATAAGCTTCAGCAAATAACTAATTGCGATTTTCTTTTTGGATTCTCAAAAGGAAAAGATCAAAGCGTTATAGTTTCTGTAAACCTTCAAAATCCATTTGTGGAATTTACCTCAATAAAATTCACTCAAAATATAAACGAGACTTTTTTTCAGCATTTAAAATCAAGAATTATGAATGCTACATTCCATGGCGCAAGGGTCTTAAATAACGATAATATTTTATGTTTTGATTTCGTTAAAACAACGGATACATATGATAAAGTACCCTATACTTTGATTATTGAGTTATTTAAAAGCAATACAAATCTTATATTAATTTCTGATAACAAAATTGTTGAAGCTTTTAAATTTAAAGGGATGGATACTAACCGACCTGTTCTTAATAATCTCATATATGAAACACCTAAAACCATACTTGCTCATAAAGAATTCACCGCTGAAAATCAACAAAGCATTAATGAATATATAGCAAATATCGAATCTAAATATTTAAAAGAAAAATATTCTACTTTAATATCTCTTATTAAAAGAAAAAAGAAATCTTTAAATAAGAAAATTGAAAACCTAAAAATTGAAGAAGCCGAAGCCAAAAAACATGAAAAATATCAAGAATATGGCGATTATTTAAAGATGTGTTTATATGAAGTTAAGCGCGGAGATAAATCATTTGAATATAATGGTGAAATAATTCCATTAAAAGAAACATACTCACCAACTCAAAATCTTCAATACTTCTACAAAGTTTATAAAAAGAGTAAACTTACTGAAGAATCAACTAAAAAGTATTTAAATCAAACACAAAACGAAATTGAATATCTTGATCACATTCTTGCTACAATTGAATTTTATAATGAGCAAGAATATCAAGAACTTCTTAAAGAACTAACTAATTCTAAATTAATAAAAGTTCCTAAATATAAAATAGAAAAGAAAATCGTCGCTTCAAAACCATCCTATGTAGTCTTTAATGATATAAAAATTGGTTTTGGTAAAAACAGCAATCAAAATAATGAATTAACTTTTAATTTAGCTAATAAATCCGATTATTTTTTACATATAAATAAATCTCATGGACCACATCTTATTATTTTCAATGATGATCCAACCGATGAAGTTATTCAGTTTGCTTGTGAACTAGCATTATTTTTGGCTAAAGTTCAAGATGGAGATGTTATTTATACTCATGTATCTAACCTTAAAAAGACCTCTACATTAGGGCAAGTTCGTATGCGAAAATATGAAACCTATCACATAAATAAAATTCGTGATGGAATAGAAAAATATGTTTTAGAAGCTAAACGTTTTTAGTTTCTTCATTTATTAAAAAATCATTACCTTTAATTTCTTCTTGAGTCGCTAAGCCATGAAAATTTTGTTGTCTTAAAGCTTCATATAAAACAATTGCTACACTATTAGATAAATTTAAGCTTCGTGCAGCCGGGGCCATTGGTATTCTAACTATTTTATCAATATTTTTTCTTAAAATATCATGAGGTATACCAGTAGACTCTCTACCAAACATAAAATAAATTTCATCGGCTATATCTTTATAATTCATCAATGAATAAACATTTTTTGAGTATCTAGTTACATAGAAAATATTTTTATTTTTAAATTCTAACTCAAACTCTTCATAGTCTTTATAATACTTAAAGTTTAATTCAGAAACATAATCCATTCCTGCTCTTTTTAATGATTTATCATCTAATTCAAATGATAATGGACCAATGATAAAAAGCCTAGTCGATGTCGCAACACATGTTCTCATTATATTGCCTAAATTGGCTGGTTTTTCTGGTCGATATAGTATAATTCCTAGCATATTTTAATCTTAACAATCCAATCTCTTTTTAGTATTATATACCTATATTATTTATGGACCAAAAGATTAAAGAGATATTTGAAAAAACAATGGAGAAGAGTGTTAGAACTTCTTCTTACCTAGATACAGGATTTAATAATAAAAATTATCTTATTAACGATGCTTTTGTTATTAGAATTCCAAGAGAAAATGGCGATCCTACCTTAGATTTTTCACGCGAGGAAAAACTTTATAAGGCTATCGAACCTCTTTCAATTTCTGAAAAAATATTGAATATTAATACTGAAAATGGAATCAAAATTTCTAAGTTTGTTCATGGCACTAGAAAGTATGTAAACACCCCTACAAACGAACAAATTTTATATGTTGCTAAAAAACTTAAAAAGCTTCACACTAGCAATATAGTCGTCCCATTTGGTTATATGATGTTTAACAAACTTAAGGTTTACAAAGATGGTGTCGATAAAAGTTTATATCTCAATGAAAGTTATGAAAATAAAGTTTTAAAAGAAGTTAGAAAAATCTTTGCTAAGACTCCGATGACAATTTGTCATAATGATTTAGTTAAAGATAATTTATTATTTAAATTTAATGATGTCGTTCTTATTGATTGGGAATATGGCGCAATGAATAATCCATATTTCGATCTTGCATCATTTGTTAGTGAAAACAATTTATCAGAAGAACAAGAAAACTTCTTTTTAAGTAAATATTTTGGTTACAAATATAATCAAATAAAAAAGAAAAGGGTTGATATATTCGCTAGATTCCAAGATATTTTGTTCTATTACTGGGCATTATATCTATATGCTAGAAGAGGCGATGAAATTTATAGAAAAATTGCCACTATAAAAGCAATAAGAGTACAAAATGGTGAAAAAAATGATTAGCGTGATGCTAATCATTTTTTGCTCTTACAAAGTCATCAAATTCTTTGATTTCATCATATGTTAAGAATTTTGCAAAGTAGTATAAGTCACCTAAATCATCCCTAAGAACAACCGGATAAACACCATACATACAAATGTTATTTCTATATTTTGCTAATATTTCTTCTTCTGAATGAATATAGTTGAATCTAAATCTTCTGCTTGAAACAATTGCATAAAATTTTTGTTTTGTTAAATCAACTCTATTCTCATCAAATGCACAACTATCAGCAAAAATATCATACACTGACACACTGTTTGCAAAGTTAATTAAGTCAGGAGTATATCCACCGGGTGCACGCATATTTGCTTCAAGAGCAACTAACGATCCTTTTGGACCAAATTTTTCTGAATCTTCTGAAGTTCTAAAAAACTCAATATGGAAAAATCTATTTTGAACGTTAAATTCCTTAACAACTCTTGCACCCAATTCTTTTAAATCGTCAGGAACACAAGGTAAGCAATAATAATATTCGTCTAAATTTCCTTCCGCAACTGCCGCAATAGAAGGTGAGAAAACTTCAGAATCAGCGAAGAGAACATCACCCTTGCTATTAGAAATTCCATCATAGCTAACTATAGTTCCATGAATATATTCTTCTACGATATAATCAACTTTTTCTTTCTTTTCAAAGAAATTATCAATATCTTCTTCTTTATCAATCTTAAAAGTATGCTGACTACCAACTCCATTATTTGGTTTTGCAAAAATTGGATAGCCGACTTTTTTTACAAACTCTAAAACTTTTTCTTTATCTTCAGCTAAATTTACTATAATCCAATCAGCAACTTTGGCGCCTGCCTTTATAAAATATTCTTTTTCTTGACTCTTCAATTTATATTTCTTGATTTCGTCAAATCTAATGCCATGCTTAACATCAAAATCTTGACGTAACATTGCATCTTTTTCTAACCAATATTCATTTAAAGATTCTAAGTAGTCAATCTCTCCATATTTATCTTTAAAATATTGAACAGCTCTCTTTTCGTTTTCATAATCATCCATGTTCCAACAACAATAATATTCAGTTAATGAATATTTGCATTCTACAGGAATCTCATTATATGGAGCATCTCCAATGCCTAAGACATTAAATCCTTTATTTTTTAAAGCTAAACACCATTTCCAATATGAATCTGGAAAATGTGGCGAAATGAATATAAAGTTTCTCATAGTAAATTACCTCTACGAATATTCTACTTTACTAATCTAATTCGGTTAAGTGCTTTTTTTAACTGAAATTCAGCACTTTTAAGTGCAAGTTTATCCTCTTTTGACAAACTTTTTATTTTCTCTTCGGCCTCAGCTTTAGATTTTAAAATACGTTCTTTATTTAATTCTGATGCTTGTTCAAATGTGTCAGCAAGAATATAAACTGTACTCTTTTCAACATTTAAAATACCACCAGAAATAGCAAACCAAATAGTTTCATTATCTTTTTTAATTTTAAAATTACTAATCTCAATTGCTGCAACTAAAGGATAATGACCATATAAAATACCCACTATGCCATTGCTTGTTTCAACATAGAGTTCTTCGATGGAATCGCTATAAACTTTCCCATCAGCACTAATTATTCTAAATAGAAACTTATTTTTCATTGTCTACCTTTTCTTCGTTTTTTACATCATCAATAGTACCAACATATAAGAATGCACTTTCTGGATAATCATCATATGCACCACTTAAAATTGCTTTGAAACTTCTAACTGTATCTTCTACTTTGACGTAAACTCCTTTATAACCACTATAGGTTTCAGCAACATGGAATGGTTGACTTAAGAAATTACGAATTCTTCTAGCTCTTGCAACAATTTTCTTATCATCTTCACCAAGTTCTTCAATACCTAAAATAGCAATAATATCTTGTAATTCTTTATATCTTTGTAAGATTGCTTGAACTCCACGAGCAACATCATAATGTTCTTGGCCAATAATATTTGGATCAAGAATTGTTGATGATGAACCAAGTGGATCAACCGCTGGATATAATCCTAATGATGCGATAGTTCTATCTAAAACTGTTTTACTATCAAGGTGTGAGAATGTAGTTGCAGGTGCTGGATCTGTAAAATCATCAGCAGGAACATAAACTGCTTGAATAGAAGTAATTGAACCATTTTTTGTTGATGTGATTCTTTCTTGAAGTTGACCCATTTCAGTCGCTAAAGTTGGTTGATATCCAACCGCACTTGGCATACGACCAATAAGAGCACTGACTTCACTACCAGCTTGAGTAAATCTAAAGATGTTATCAATAAAGAATAAAACATCCATATTCATCGCATCTCTAAAATGTTCAGCAATTGTAAGAGCAGTTAAAGCAACTCTCATTCTTGCTCCTGGTGGTTCATTCATTTGACCAAAAACTAATGCTGTTTTACTTAAAACACCAGTTGCTTTCATTTCATTATATAAATCATTACCTTCACGGCTTCTCTCGCCAACCCCTGCGAAAACTGAAATACCATGTTGTTCAGTAACAATATTATGGATTAATTCTTGAATTAAAACTGTTTTACCAACACCAGCTCCACCAAAAAGTCCAACTTTACCACCTTTAACATATGGGCAAAGCAAATCAATAACTTTAATACCAGTTTCAAGCATTTCTGCTTTTGTAACTTGTTCTTTAAATGCGGGTGGTTCTCTATGAATTGGCATTTCTTTTGCGTTTTTAAGATCATCAGTAACAGGTAATTCATCAATAGGTTTTCCTAAAACATTGAACATTCTTCCTAAAGTGCAATTACCAACAGGAACGCTTATAGGGTGATGCAAATTAATTACTTTCATCTTTCTAACAAGACCTTCGGTTGGTCCCATGGCAACTGAACGAACAGTGTCATCTCCGATATGTTGTTCAATTTCAGTAATTAATTCTTGTCCATTTGGAAGAGGTATTTTTAAAGCAGTTAAAACCTCAGGAAGCCCTCCCTCAGGAAAACAAACATCAACAATTGGACCAACGACTTGTGTTATGTAACCGAAATCATTGTTTCCACTCTTGACTTCTAAATTCTCTTCTTTGTTTCTAACTAATTTCATACTTGACCTCCTATTTAACTGCTTTACTTCCGTTAACAACTTCAGTAATTTCTTGAGTAATTTCTTGTTGTCTTGCTTTGTTATATTCAAGTGTTAATTTATCCACTAAATCCTTTGCGCTCTTATCTGCTGCATCCATTGAATTTCTTCTACTAGATTCTTCACTTAAGAATGCACTATATAAATTCCCATAAAGCAACGAATTTAAATATTGAGGAATAATCGCTTCCAATACCTTTTCTTTACTTGGTTCATAAATTGGTGAATACACAGCATTCTTATTTTCTTTTGGAATTAAAGGTAATAATTTGAGTGTTGTTGGTACAAATGAAATTGAATTTTTATATTTCAGATATACCATTGAAACTTCACTAAATTCACCAGTTTCATACTTGCTCATTATATAGTCACATAAAACTCTTGTAGTTCCAAGAGTGAAATTATTACGAATATGAAGGAATTTTGTCTCAATTTTTAAATCTTTTTCTTTTTGAAGATTTAAATATCCTTTTTCACCAATAATTATAATTTCATCGCCTTTTTTATAGATTTTTTTAAAATATTTAATTACATCATTATTGTAAGCACCACATAAACCCATATTTGAGCATACAATGATATAAAGTTTTTTCTTTGCTTCATTATTTTCTTTTGTAAAAACTGAATCATAATGATTTTCATTATTCAAATCGTTATAAAAAATTGCGTCACTTAAAGCTCGGTCCATAGCTTTAAAATAAAAAGCTTGGAGGGTTACAATTTTATTCATTTTACGCAATTTCACACTACTAACTAATTTCATCGAATTAGTTATTTTACGTGTTGATTCAACCGCAGAGATACGGTGTTTTACTCTAGCTAAGCTTTGGGCCACTTGTTAAACTTCTTTCTTTCTTAAATTTTTGAATAACCTCGCGCAAATGATCTCTTTCAGGCTTACGGATATCTTTTGTTTCAATAATTTTCTCGATAATTTCAGGATTGAATTTTTGAATATAACCATATAAATCTTCTAAGAATGATTTAACTTCTTTAACTTCTAAATCATCTAAATAATCATTTTGAGCAGCAAAAATTTCAATAACTTGCTTATCAACTTGATAAGGATCATATTGTTTTTGTTTTAAAACTTCCATTAAAATTTCGCCATGATGGATGATCTTCTTTGTACTTTCGTCTAAATCACTACCAAATTGAGAGAAACTTTGAAGTTCTCTGAAGTTTGCAAGTTTCATTTTTAAAGACGAACTAACTTTTTTAGTTGCTTTAAATTGAGCTGCACTTCCAACACGAGAAACCGAAAGACCAGTATTAACGGCTGGACGTTGACCAATATTAAATAAATCATCACTTAAGAATATTTGACCATCAGTAATTGAAATAACATTAGTTGGAATATAAGCACTAATGTCTCCTGCTTGTGTTTCAATAATTGGTAAAGCAGTAATACTTCCTCCAATTGAAGGGTCTAATCTACAACATCTTTCAAGTAATCTTGAATGTAAGTAGAAAATATCGCCTGGATAAGCTTCTCTACCTGGACTGCGTTTTAAAAGTAACGATAATGCACGATAAGAAACTGCATGTTTACTTAAATCATCAAAAACAATTAAGACATCTTCTTTATTGTTGCACCATTCTTCAGCCATAGTGATTCCAGCATATGGAGCAATATAAAGCAATGGAGCGATTTCGCTAGCACTAGCATTAATAACTGTTGTATAACTCATTGCACCACTTTGTTTTAATTTTTCAACAATTCTTGCAACACTACTATTCTTTTGACCAATTGCAACATAAACGCATTTTACGTTTTTGTCTTTTTGGTTAATAATTGCATCAATTGCAATTGCCGTTTTACCAGTTTGTCTATCACCAATAATAAGTTCACGTTGACCTTTACCAATTGGAATAAGCCCATCAATAACTTTAATTCCAGTTTCTAAAGGTTCACTAACTGATTTTCTTTTCATAATTGAAGGAGCAAGTCTTTCAATTGGCATTGTTTTTGTGTATTCAATTGGACTTCCGCCATCAATTGGTTGACCTAGAGCATTAACAACTCTTCCTAAAAGTCCATCGCCAACTGGAACTTCAACAACTTTTCCAGTTCTTTTAACAATATCGCCTTCAACAACATCTTGAGTATCACTTAATAAAACTACCCCGACAGATTCTGGTTCAAGTGACATAACCATACCAAAAACATCATGTGGAAACACTAAAAGTTCACCAAGCATGGCATTATCTAAACCATAAACAAGAGCGATACCATCGCCAATTGTGACAACGGTTCCAACATCATTGCTATATTCTATTTTTTTACTAAATTGTTTAATTTCTTCTTTGATTAAGGAAGAAATTTCTCTAGTTTTAATATCCATACTTAATTTCCTTTCTTTAATAATGAATCCTTTAACGCGTCAACTCGGGATAAAATTGAAGCATCATATATATCATTTTTTAAAACAACTTTAATTCCACCAATAATTGAAGAATCAATTACATTTTTAAGAACAATTTTCTTATTTGTATTTCTTTCGATTGCTTCAGTAACTTTTAAAATTTCTTTATTAGTTAGTGGAATCGTAGAATAAATAGTTCCTTGTTCAATTGATAGATAATCATCAAATCTCATAAGAGTTTCTTTAAAGATTTTATAAAGATAATATCCTCGATTATTCTTTAAAATAACTTTAATAAAATTAATGATGTTTTCTGAATAAAATTTTGCAAGTTTACCATCAATAATTTCACTTTTTTCTTCACTAGAAACGTTATAACTATCTAATATCTTAATTAATTCAGGATTTTCTCTTAAAACCGTTATAAAAGATACGACTTCTTGTCGATACTCTTCTACTTTGTTTTCTTCTTTAGCAATATCAAGTAAAGCTAAAGCATAACGGTTATAAAGATCATTCATTAATTAACTCCTTCTTTTTTAGAAGAATCTAAGGCAGCAACGAAATCATCAATGATTTTCTTGTTGTCATCTTCATTAACTTCACGACTTAAAACTTGTTTTGAAGCATCAAGTGCAACTGAAACAATAGCATCTTCGACTTCTTTTTGTGCTCTTTTTTGACTTTCTTTGATATCTTGTTCTGATTTTTCTTTCATTCTCAAAACTTCATCATTTGCTTCATCTAAAATTTTCTTTCTTTCTAAATTAGCTTGCTCTTTTGCATCATCAATAATACTAGCAGCTTCTTTTTTAGAATCGGCAATTTGTTGTTCGGCTTCTTCAAGTTTCATTTTTGAAAGTGCATTGTTCTTATTTGCACTTTTTACCTCGTTATCGATATAATCACTTCTTTTATCTAAATAGTTTCTGATTGGTTTATATGCAAAAATACTTACTAATACAATAAGTACAATAAGTGCCAAAAATTGAGTTAAAAATGCCCAAAAATTTGGAACTAAAGCATCAATAACTGAATTTTGAAAATCTTCCGCAAGACCACTTGTGTCACACGAAGTAAGACAAGCTACGCCTAAAAGAAGAAATACTGCAAAAAATAATTTATTTTTCTTCATACAAACCTCCTATTCATAAACAAAAGAAACTAGATAAAAAGTGATTTAAAAACTAATGAACGAAGAGCATTAAAATTGACATAAGTAAGCAATAAATAGCTGTTGTTTCAACAAGTGAACAGCCAAGGATCATTGCAGTTCTAAGCTTTCCATACATTTCTGGATTTCTTGACATTCCATCGATAGCATGGGAGCAAAGCCAAGCTTCACCAATAGCATTTCCAGCTGTTGCAAACATACAAAGTCCAATTCCAATATAGTAACTATATTCCATAAAAATCTCCTTTCTATATTGATTTAATTTGAAATAACTTCCTCAATAATTTCACTGTCATCTTCAGAAGATTGCTCTTGAGAGACGTAAATTAAAGTAAGCATACAGAAAACTAAAGTTTGAATGAATCCACTAAACAAATCAAAATAAAGATGCAGTAATGGAGTAACTAAAGGCGCAACAAATATTGATTGATATCCAATTGCTCCGCCAATAAAGTTTCCTGTAAAAATCGCGTTACTAATGGCTTCTAAACCATAGTAAACGATATTCATGATGCAGAATCCACTAATTGCATTTCCAAACAAACGGAATGTAAGTGCAAGAGTTGGAGCCCACATTGAAATTAAGTTAATAGGTAAGAAAATTGCAACTGGTTCAACATATCTTTTAAAATATCCCCAATGATTTTCTTTAATTGCTGTACCATGAACCATAAAGAATGTTACAAGCGCAAGAGATAATGGGGTCGCAAGATAAACAATTGGCGATGGCAAACCAGTTAAACTAATAATAAACGATATAAATAAATAAGGTGCAAGAGCGAGAATGACACGAGTGAAGTCACGATATTTCTTGTTCATGATTGATAAAGTAAAATTATCAATTAATTGAAAAAATAAAATTCCTATCAAGAAAATTCCTTTTGGTTTTTCGTTAATATCAGCTTTTCTAGCCTTATGTCCAACGATCAAAAAGAATATTAAAACCAAAAGCATCACACAAAGTGATACAAAAATTTGTGGAACGAATTCTAACTTAAACATTTCGCCTAATTTATCATTTACTGTTTTTGCTAGAATCACTATCTTCTCCTATTTTTGAATGGATATCAAAATATAAAATCGCCATAAAGTATGGGACCAAACTTGTTAGAATGAACAACATTCTATATTTCGTATCAAAAGCATCATTCTTTGTAAAATATAAAAGCAAAGTTGCAAGACCTAAAGAAAATATTTCAATTAATGTCCTGATTAATGTGAAAACAAATACTTTTCCACCTTTAGCTAAATTTTGTTGTTCTGGATTTGTTCCATAATACAAAATCAATAATAAATAAAAGAAATTAAAAAATGAGGATATACCGATAACCATGCTTGCTTCATAGCAATTAACAAATAATAAAAATAAAGTCAAACATGAAATAATTACGACTGAAACAGCGTAAGTAATTAATGTAGCACTTTTACTTTTAAACAACTTTTTCATTTATTAACCTCATTTTAACCTAATTTTTTCATAAATTTTTTAGTCACAAAAACCGACTAAAAATTCATATAATATTTTATCAACTTTCTTTTTCTTTTTAAATATTTTAATATTTAACTAGTCGAATATTTGTAGAATTAATAATTAATTTGTTTTTCCACTATTTTTTCTTTCTAAACAATTGAATTAAAATATAAAAAAGACAATAATTAAAAACCAAAATAAATTACGATAGGAGGTTAGTGTATATGCCATTTAAAGTTAAAGTTAATAATAATGAATTTTCTTTTGAAAAGAAGGTTCGACTCGTTGATTTATGCCATGGGGATATGGATATCATCGCAGCAAAAGTTAATAACACTGTTAGGGAATTAGATTACGAAGTATATTATGATGCAACTGTAGAGTTTTTAACTCTTAAAGATAGTTGTGCTATAGGACAATATCGAAGAAGTTTATTGTTTGTATTTTTATATGCCGCACATTTAATATGCCCAGAATTAAGAATTAAATTATCATATAGTGTTTCAAGATCTATATTTGCACGTGATGTTAATGGGGTTCAAATTTCATACGATATGTGTGAGGCAATTGAAAAGAAAATGCATGAAATAGTTAGTGCAAATTATCGTTTCGAAAAGATTATTGTTTCTAATGAAGAAGCTCAAAAACTATATCAAGATTTTAATCTTCAAGATAAAATCGATATTTTAAAGTATCGTCCTGAAAAAACTGTTCACTTCTATGTTTGTAATGGATATAAAAATTATTTATTTGGACACATGGTTCCATCAACTGGGTATGTTAAAAAATTTAAATTAAGAAGTTATTATCCAGGAATCTTAATTTCTTATCCAAGAAGCGAAAATAATGGCGAAATTCCTCAATTCAATGAAGAACCAAATTTT
Source organism: Slackia isoflavoniconvertens (assembly GCA_963618895.1). Taxonomy (GTDB): domain Bacteria; phylum Bacillota_I; class Bacilli_A; order RFN20; family CAG-826; genus Onthovivens. Next base: position 12,335 of record CAVEUG010000085.1, read on the forward strand.
GCAAAAAGTTTGGTCGAATCTGGGCAATGGGCAAAAACTGTTAAACTCGATTTAGTTAGTAGAATTAACGACCAAATCACAACTCCTTCTGCAGCTGATTTAATTAATATTTGTGAAGATAAACATTATAGAATGCTTGTTCATTTAGGAGATATCATTGAAAAGCAAATTGATAATACACGTTTAATTTGTATTGCAGGCCCTTCTTCATCGGGGAAAACCACATTCGCAAATCGTTTATGTGATGAATTAAAATCTCGCGGTTTCAACCCAATTCGTATTTCGCTTGATGATTACTATTTAACGAGAGATAAAATGCCAATAGATGAAAATGGCCAACTAGATTTCGAACATATCGATTGCTTGGACATCAATTTATTCAATCAAAATATGATTGATTTATTAAATGGCAAAGAAGTTGTTCTTCCTAAATTTGATTTTAAAGTAAATCAAAGAATCGATGGAAGAACATTAAAGGTTGGTCCAAAAGATCCAATTATTGTTGAAGGAATTCATGCATTAAATGAACAAATGACAAATGCTATTCCAAAAAGTAATAAATTTAAAATTTTCATTTCACCTCAAGTTCAATTAAATCTCGATTATGAAAACCCAATTTCTATAACAGATATCCGTTTACTTAGAAGAATTGTTCGCGATAATAAATATAGAAATTCCCCAGCTGAAGAAACAATTAGCATGTGGCCAAGTGTTAGAAAAGGCGAATTTAGATGGATTTATAAAACTCAAGAAGACGCAGATTACGTCTTTGATAGTTTCCTTCCTTATGAAGTATGTGTTCTTAAAAAATTTGCATTACCACTATTAAAAGGAATTGATAAAGATTCGGTGTACTTCCCTGATGCTCAAAGATTGATTAGAATGATTAAGTACTTCAAAAATATTGATGATATAAGCTGTATTCCATGTAATTCATTAATTTGTGAATTTATAGGCGGAAGCAGTTACAATTCCTAATTGGATTCCCCATTATTACTACTATTATTAAGATTCTTAGATTGAATTTTTAAGAATCTTTCTTTTATGTCGTTATATATCGCAACCAATTGATTCATATATACGCTTTTAAGTTTTTCGTATGAAGCAAAATCTTCTTTGTTTGAATAAACTCTAAAATATGATTCAAAAATCTTCTCTAATCTGAAGAATGATTCATATAAATTAAGTAATGTTAAAGGCATAAAATAAGTTTTATCTGACAATAAAAGCAAGGGTGAAGAGTGAGCAATTTCACTACACATTTCATACACTTTTGAATAAGACTCAAGTCCTGCTGCTTTTTCAACTCCATCTCTAAAATTAAGTTTTAGTTGTTTTTCTTCAAAATCAGGGACCACATAAAGATATCCATATTCGATAAACTTTTTCATATCTTTGCTTTTAAGTTCGTGAGACTTCATCTCTTCTTTTATAGTAACAAAAACTTTGTTTTGTTCTTCTTCAGAAAGTTGTCTTCTATAAGCCAGAACATAAGTAATATGTTTAAAATATTCTCTAAACATTGGTTCACCATATTTCATTAAACAAGTCATAATTGATTCGTTTTCGTGCAAGGTTCTCCATGTCGAAAATGCTTCGGTTTCATATCCGCCAAGCAATAGCTCAGTAATGCACTTTGATAGTGAAAATGCTTTAAATAACATCCTTTTAATAAGTTCACTGATATTATCTTTAACTTGTATTTTTTCAATAGTTGTCAAAGTAAAATTTAAATATAGGCTTAAAGTAGAGATAGGCGGATTAAATCTATTCAAAAATGACTTTGATTTATAATTCAATTGTTCATTGGTTAGATATTTATCACAACAAACAGATGCTAATGCGCTGGATAAATTTTCATCATTGATAAATTCTTTCTTCTTTTCTGGAAGCAAACTATTAACACTATATAAATATTCATTAACTATATAAAGAACAACCACAACATGATTTACAGGAATAAATTTATAATTAGTTGCACTTGACATAACCATATTTATTCCATCAATAACTGCATCATAAATCTCAAAAAGATATTCTTTATCAACATCTTTTGGAGTATTTAGTTCATTTAAGATTTCTTCAAATGTTTGTTTGTTTAATTTTTCAGTCTTCATCCATTTCCTTTAATTCAATATGGTGTTGGTTAGCTATTTCTTTTAAGGATTCAATTAAATCTTTATCAATTCCTTTTCGATAAACTATTCTCTCCAAGATATGACAATCATAGCACATATTTACTAATTTATCTTTCGAAACAATAAGAATTGACTCGCCAAGTTGCCCACTTATAAGAGACTTTATTAAATCAACTCCACCATCACTTAATTTTGATTTATCGATGTTCAATAAACCATATGGTATTTTATGAAAAATATTAGCAACAAATTCATGATATGCGCTTAATTCAATTCTACAAAAATTATATTCAACATAAAATAAAGTATCGTCGCTAAAATCACAATGATTATAAAGATTTAAAACAGCTAAATTCGAACTTTTTTCATTGATGATGTTACATTCTTCATCCGTGAAGTCTTTAGTGTCATAAATGGAAACGTTGCTAAAAAGCAATACATTATCGTATAAAGCTTCAATAAATGGATAATGTATTAAACCATCTTTATCCTTAATAGAATCAATATTTCCTTTAACAAAAAATTTATTTTCAATCCACAATCTTTTTTCATTTATTGCATTAATAGCCTCTTCTCTGGTCCCTAAATACAAATCTTCAATTAATTTAACTTCATTCATTTATAATCACCTCTTTTAAATCTGCATCTAATAATGATAATAAGTAGCATTTGCATGGTTTTTTCATATATGACTCAACAAAATCTTTATAAACTTTTAGCTGGTTCATATATGCGCTATCATCAATATGTTTTAATTTATAGTCAACCACAAATGCACTTTCATCGAATACAAGTAACAAATCTATTACACCATTTCTACCATGTATTAAATCAATAAACTGATATTCTTTGTAGATTTTTGCGTTCTTAACGTTTTTAAAAATATCACAACTTAAAACTCTATTTATATGATTTCTTTCCCATTTATCTTTTATAAAAGAAGTATCTTTTGTTTTGAAATCAACCACTTCCATCAATAAATGCATGTGTGTTCCTTTTTGGAGCATTTTTGGATCAACATCATAACCTAGATCTTTTGATGCGGTACTTTTAATTTTTCCTTTTTCAAATGATAAATTAAGCTTTTCTTCAATCTTAAAATCATTAATCCATTCATTTTCATTCATAGGAGTCTTATTTTCTTTCGGTAATGACATTGAAGCATAAATACTCTCATCAAAGTCTGTATGACAAATTTCTTCAGCAAGGTATCCACCTACTCCATTAATATTTTTAATATCAACAAATTTTCCACTTAATAGAACATTATCTCTATCAACTAAAACACAAGTATCTTCAGCTCTAGTTAAAGCTACATAAAGTAAGCGCATCTTTTCTTCAAAGAATTTAGATTGAATTTTAATTTGACTTAGTTTTTCTTGAATTGGCCGTTTATCACCGCATGCAATTGATGGTAAAGAAACACTATAACTATCATTAATTAAATACGTTTCTCTTTTTTTGTTTTGATCTTTTAAATTAATAAGGTAAACAATTTTATATTCCAACCCTTTCGATTTATGTATGGTTGTTAAAGTTATCGCGTTATTTGAATAAGTATCATGTTTAACTTCCATTTCAACATTGCTTCTTTTTAAAACATCTAGATAATCAACGAAATCATCTAATTCATAATTTAAATCATTCATTGATTTGATTTTTTCATCAAAAACTCGCAATTTTTCTACATAAGATAATGGATTATTTAAATATTTAAGGTTTTCAATAACATCAAACTCGTTTAAAGCATCTTCATAAGTTTCTATTAAACTAGAGTTTTTATGCGAATATGCAAATTTTTTAAGCTTAATAAATATTTCATCTTCTTTATATAATTCATCAGTAATTAAGTGGTAAATTTTGTTATCATCATATCTACACAAAAAACTTCTAACAATCGAGACATAATAATGCCTAAAATCAGCTATATTGTCTTGATTTAATCCATTAGAAATGAGTCTTGCGCTTTTTAATATTGAAAGAACAACAAGTATCGATGGATCTTCTAACAATTTCTCATCGTAAATCGCATTAACAGGTAAATTCGCATTGCTTAATTCTTGTTCTAATTCTTGAAAAATACCTTCTGCCGTCGCTGATAAAATAGCAAAATCCTTATAAGTAATATCTCTAACTCTTTTTTCATCCCTATCATAGATTTTTTGATGACTCGCAATTCTTTTTTTAATATCGGGGATAATCATATCACCATAAGTTAAATCACTTTTTTTGTCGCTATTCCCATGCAAAATAACTATTCCATGTTCTCCATCAATTTTCCCAACACTTTCATAGTCCCCATTTTTAGGATTAATAATATGATTTACTGCGTAATCCGCTCCCCCATAATTATTGGTCATTATTTTTGCAAATATATCATTTATTTTATAAACAACTTCTTTTCTGCTTCTAAAATTATCATTTAATTCAATAGCAACACCACCATCTAAAGCTTTATATTTTTCGTATTTCTTCATAAAGTTAGATGGGTTTGCTCCTCTAAATAAATAAATAGATTGCTTAACATCTCCAACACAAAACAAATTATCATTTTGAATTAAAGATAAAAATTCATTTTGCAAATTAGAGTTATCTTGATATTCGTCAACGAATATGAGTTTAATATGACTCCTTATTTCCTCTCTAATTTCTTTATTTTCTTTAACAATTTGATAAGCTAAAAGGGCAACATCATCAAAAGTAAAATATCCTTTGTTTTTTTCAAAATTTAATATACGTTCTCTAACGCTTTTACAAATTTGAATAATTAGTGGAATATATTTTTGAAGATTTTTAACATCATATCTATAGTAATAGTCTTCATTAAATTCAATCTCTTTCAAGTCATCTCTCAACTCTGAAATTTCTTGTTTAATTGAAAGATCATTCGTTGAATCATTTTTATTTTTTCTTGGCAAAGCAGGTGCCTTGCCATTATTACCATTCTTTAAATGTCTTAAATTTTTAAAGAAATCTTTTCTTCCTTCATCAAGTAAAACTGGTCCGAAATAAACTTTATATTTTTCGATAGTCTTAACGTTATCTAATTGATTAATTTTTTGTTTAATAGTTTCAACTTTATTTTTGTAATACTTATAAAAATTATTTAAATCATCTTCTAATCTTTCATCGGAAACATATTTTGATTCATAAGAATTTAAAAATTCATTAAAATTAAGTTGCTTAGTAGCAAAAACATAAAAATTAAAAACCAAATTAGCAATGAAATCATCGCTTTTTGTAC
>CAVEUG010000086.1:0-10827 GCA_963618895.1 Slackia isoflavoniconvertens
GTTTAGTATATGTGTTTGTTTTGTTTCAATGGGTTTTAATAATGGCGTGCAAAATAATTCAGTAAATCTTTTAAAACAATTTCAAAATAATAATTCCTATAAAGTTTCGAAGATTGTTTACGAACAAGTTAATGATTCAAATTTAAAACTACAAAAAACTGAAAAACCAACTGTTGATCAAACTAAAACCATATATGAGTCATATGAAAATATTGATATTCACGATAATGTTGATTATTTTTTCGGAGATATTAAAGAAACTAGAATAGACAAAGAACTTCAAGAAAATATAACATATATTCCAGTAAACAATATAAATGCATCAAAGGTTGTTTATGTTAATGATGCTTTTAACAATCAATATAAAGAAAAACATAATGGTGAAAGCCTGCTTTATAAAACAATTAATTTGCATTTAAAAAGAAACTATTTATATAAAAACACAACAGGAACTGGAAGCAATTTGATATCAGAGGATTTTATAATGTATATTGAACTTTATATTGGCAAAATCAAAGATGAATTTAGTTATTTAAATTATCCTAAAGTTTATTTTTCAATTGATTATTTTGAAACCATTCTTAGTAACCATAATTGCAATAATATTTTAAAAGAAACTGGTCAAAAATTTACATATTTAAGTTTATTAAAAGAAGCAACTAAAACAAGCGAATTAGCAAACTATTCTTATCAAGTTTACCTGGATTCATTTAATGATTGTTTAGACTTTAATAAAAAAATAGATGAATATGATAAATATAAAATAGTTAACGATCCATTAGTAACTATCGAATCATTTAAAGAATTATCATCTTCTTTATATGATGGGTTTATTTTCTTCATATTTATAGTCATCGCTTCATCAATTGCTCTAATATCATTTTTATCCTATTCCACGTATGTTTTTAACAAGAAGCAATCAGCTATTTTAACTATTTTAGGAGCCAAAAACGACGATATTTGTATGGTTTATATTATTGAGCAAATTATTATAGGATTGATAAGTTTGTTGATATCTTTTTTGATAATTCCGTTTATCCAAAAAGTAATGAATTTAATAATAGAAAGAAAAACAAGATTTGAGAATTTAATAGCCATCCCTAGCGACTTTAATACAAAAACATTTATCAGTTTGATTTTGATCGCACTTATTTTTGTGTTCGTGTGTTTACCATTAATAATCTCAAAAAATAATGAAATTTATAAGGAGTTAAAAGAAGAATGAAATTTGAAATTAGAAACCTCAGTAAAACATATGGTGATAGAAAAATATTAGAAAATATAAATTATAAATTTGAAGATTATTCTTTATATTCAATTGTTGGCGAATCCGGATGTGGCAAAACTACACTTTTAAATATACTTTCTTTAATAACTGAACCAGATTCTGATGGTGAAATTTTGTTTGATTCGATAAATTATTTAAACAAAACTGAGGAAGAAAAAAGAGCATTTAGATTATCGAATATAGGATATATTTTCCAGTCTTTTAATCTTTTTGAGAATGATACAGTATCAAACAATATTGCTTTAGTAATTGATTCGATATCTCATTATTCAAATGAAATGAAAAAAAGAAAAATAAGAGAAGTTTTAAAGCAGGTTGATATATTGAATTTAGAAAATAAATTTGTAAAGGATTTAAGTGGAGGGGAAAAACAAAGGGTTGCTATTGCACGTGCACTCGTAAATAATCCTCGCATTATTTTTGCAGATGAACCAACAGGATCTTTAGATACAATCAATAGCGATTTGATTTTTAGTTTGTTAAGAAAAATAAGCGCGAATTGTATTGTTATTTGTGTGACTCATGATGAAGAACTTGCTCTAAAATATAGTAATTTTATTCTAAGAATTGAAAATAAAAATATTACAGAGGAAGTTAATTCAGAGGTTGAAGGAAAAAGGTCATCTAGTTTATTAATGATCGAAAGAAAGAAAAAGGAAAAAGGAAAACTTAGTGAGAAATTTATATATAGACATTTAATCAATAAGTTCAAAGCTAAAAAAATAAGAACATTTATATCAATGTTTTTCCTTGTTTTATCTTTGTTTTCGATTGGTCTAGGAACTTTCTTAAAGAATGGGATTGGAGAGTCGCTTAAAAAATCTTTTTCATCTATTCTTAATGAAAATACTCTGGTTTTAAGTAAGAAAAATGCGAATACTGGTGTGATTGATTATTTTTCATCAAATAAAAATGACATTTTAAATTTAGAAAAGAATTATTCAGGTGATATTGAATATTGTGGTTGTACTTATTTAGTTAATTTCGAAGCTCATTTTAAAGACAGAAACTATGTGACAAATATTTCTAGACCCGTTTATCAACAACTGGAAAGTTACAATGCAAGAAGTTTTAATGAGTTTCAATATATAAAAGATTTTTCGCAATTAAACGAAATATATCCTAAAATAAATAATATTCTAGCGGATGATGAACTTGTTCTTTCTATGAATTATGCAACAATGAAAAATATTTGCATGCATCTTCAAATTGAAAGAACTTTTGATAGTCTTGGAAAATATATTAGCACAGGCAAATTTAAAATAAATATTGATTTAGAAAATAAAGATTGGCGTTACGACGACAATGTAAGTTTTAGAGTTAAAGCGGTTGTTCCGTCGACTGAATCAAGAATATTACATAATAATAATTTTTTTAATGAATGGTTTTATGAAGAAAAATTAAGATTTCCGTCTTCATTAAATATAAAGAAGGCGGAAGAATATCCATGGACCATGAAGAAAGTTTACTATTTTAAAACAAATAAATTTCAGTCCTCATTTCTAAATAAATTATCTGAAGATAAAAACTATCAAAATTATATTTTTGATAGTGATAATTATAATTATTCACCAAAAACATGCACAATTAATGAGCCTTGCTATACCAATAAAGTATTCATGTACACAGCTTTTAAAAGTGAAATTCCTTATTTATTACCTCAAAAGCTTAGAAAAATTAATTCTAGATTTGAAAATTATTATTATTCATCGGAAGGAGGCTATATTAATCTCGGAACAGATTTTTTCTCAGGGTTTTCAAAACAAACGTATTTTTCTTTAGATAAGGAAAAACTATCAAATTTAACGTTTCAACTTGAGAAAATAGACATTTCAGAATTAAATAATTTAGTTTTACAAAAAGGAATTTTGGAAGGAAATGTCATAAAAACTGGCGATAATGTCGTTAGATTTTCATCTAGATATGGTGATTTATTAAGCGGGAATACACCTAAAAAAATGAATGAAATATGTATTTCAAAAAAGATGGCTAATTTGATAGGTTATGACGAATTTAATGAAGATCTTTATATTTCAACAAATGTTCATCAGCAATATAATGGAAGCGAGTTTAAAAATATTTTTTATACAATTAAGTTAAAAATTGTTGGGGTTGTTGATTCTGAAAAGGTTTTAATTTTTAATGACCCATCATTTTCTATTTCATTATTTAGGGATTTATTTCATATTTCGTCATTTAATTTATTAGCTAATTCTATTGTTTATGAACTTGATAATACTCCTTCGAAAGAAGAAATAAAAAAATATAATGAATATTTTGAGGAATATGAATTTAAAGATCCTCTAGATATGTTTTCTAGCGGAATAGAAGAGACTTTGTCTTATTTAGAATGGATTCTAATAGGATTATCAATTGTTACGATGATTTCATCGATTTTACTTATATCAATAATTAATTATATTGATGTAATCGAATCAAAGAAGGATTATGCAATTTTGACAATTATTGGATTTTCCAAAAAAGAAATATTAAGACTTCAATTTTATAATTGTTTTTTGCCTTCTTTTATATGTTTTATAATGTCAAGCGTAACTTTGTTTTTAACATCAAATTTATTAGGCAAAATTATGAGCGATAAAATTGGAATTAGTACGGAAGTTAGTGTAAGTTCAATATCTTTTGTTGCAATGTTTATTGTTATGGCTGTTGTGACTTTAATTACAACTTTGCTTTCAAAGCGTCCAATTAAAAACATCAACATAGCGAAAGAATTGCACACATGACGCGAATTGCACACATGACGCGAATTGCACACATGATACTTAAATTCACAAATGATTTTAAAAAATCTACCATATTTTTTTTAATTAAATTATAATAAATAAGTCAAAAAACGAAGGGACGTATTCTATGGCTAAAAATGTTGGAAAAGTCAAGAAATTCAACAAAGAAAAAGGCTATGGCTTTATTACTGGTGAAGATGGTAAAGATTATTTCTTTTACTACACATCATTAAATATGTCAGGCTTTAAAACTGTTGATGCTGACACAAAAGTCGAATTCGAAGCTCAAGAAACTGAAAGAGGTTTAAGAGCGGTAGATATCGACATCATCAAAGAAGAAGCTCCAGCTAAATAATAAATATCGTTGTGATTTTATAATTTGATGAAGCAGGACCACTTATGTGGTCTTTTTTACGACTTAAATATTTTAAATAATGGTTATTTCTGGTAGAAATAACCTTTAATAATGATTTTTTAATATAAATTGATATAATGAATACGGTTTTGGAGAAGAAAAAGATTATGGGTTTAAAAGCAGGCATTGTTGGGCTTCCAAACGTGGGTAAATCTACATTATTTAATGCAATTACAAACAGTCATGTTGAAGCAGCAAATTATCCTTTCGCAACAATCAATCCAAATGTTGGAAGCGTCTTAGTTCCAGATGAAAGAGTTGAAAATTTATCTAAATTGTTTAATCCAAAGAGAACTATTTTTACATCATTTGAATTTTTTGATATTGCGGGTTTAGTTAAAGGCGCATCACATGGCGAAGGTTTAGGAAATCAGTTTTTAGCGCATATTAGAGATGTTGATGCAATTATTGAAGTTGTTCGTTGTTTTGAAAATAAAGACATTATTCATGTTGAAAATTCAATTGATCCAGTAAGAGATATAGAAATTATCAACTTAGAACTTGTTATGGCCGATGAAGAAACCGTTTCAAATAGAATAGGGAAAGTTTCGTCGAAAGCAACCATTAATAAAGATAAAGAAGCGATTTTTGAACTCGGGATATTAACAAAAATAAAAAAAGCCTTAGAAAATGGGAAGGCAGCAAGAAGTGTTAAATTAAATGATGAAGAATATAAACTAATGAAAAATTTTAATTTATTAACACTTAAACCAATTCTTTATGTTGCAAATGTCGGTGACGGAGATCTTGCAGATATTGAACATAATGAAAATTATTTGAAAGTTAAAGAATATGCAAGCAACGAAGGGAGTAAAGTTATTCCTATCTGCTGCGAAATTGAATCGGAGCTTAGCGGATATACAAAAGAAGAAAAGAAAGAATTTTTGGATTCAATAGGTGCTAAAGAGAGCGGGCTTAATGTTTTAATTAAGGAAAGCTATAAACTATTAAATCTTTCAACATTCTTTACTGTTGGTGAAGATGAAGTTAGGGCTTGGACTTTTAGAAATGGTATGACTGCTCCTCAATGCGCAGGAATTATTCATAGTGATTTTGAAAAAGGCTTTATTAGGGCTGAGGTTTATTCTTATGAAGACATTATGAAATATAAAACCGAGCAAGCTTTAAAAGAAGCTGGGAAAATTAGAGTAGAAGGGAAAGATTATGTCGCACAAGACAGTGATATATTCTTCTTTAGGTTTAATGTTTAGTTATGTTTAGAATTGGTATTGGAAAAGATATACATGCTTTAGTTCTTGGTAAACCATTAGTATTAGGGAGCGTCACAATCCCTTCAATGATGGGTCTTTCTTCATATAGTGATGGTGATGTTGTTATTCACTCGCTTGTTGATGCAATATTAGGCGCGCTTGCAAAGGGTGATATTGGGTCTATGTTTCCAAACAATGATCCAAGAAACAAAGGGAGGCATAGCATTGAATTTCTAAAGGAGATCAAACCTTTAATAAGTGCTCAAGGATATAAAATAAGTAACATTGATATTTCTATATCATGTGAAAAGCCAAAATTAGCAAATTATATAGTTATGATGAGAGGATCTATTGCCATGATTCTTGGCATAGATATCACTCAAATTAGTATAAAAGCTGGAACTAATGAAGGCTTTGATAGTGTAGGAAAAGAACAAGCGGTTGAAGCAACAAGTATTGTTCTTTTGGAAGGAGTTTCAAGATAGTATGGAGAAAAAAGTAAGAGTAAGATATGCTCCATCACCAACTGGGTATTTACATATTGGTGGTGCAAGAAGTGCATTATTTAACTATCTTTATGCAAAGAAATTTAATGGCGACTTTGTTTTTCGTATTGAAGACACTGATATTGAAAGAAATATTGAAGGCGCCGAGGAAAGCCAACTTCATGATTTAATTTGGCTTGGAATTATCCCTGATGAATCAACTGAAAAACCAAATCCAAAATATGCACCATATAGGCAAACTGAAAAATTAGACTTATATCGAAAATATGCAGAAGAATTAGTGGAAAAAGGCTATGCATATTATTGCTATGAAACGCCTGAAGAAATTGAACAAATGAAAGAAGAACAATTATCAAATGGTGTTAAATCATTTAAATATGATAGAAGAGCTTTAAGTTATACAAATGATGAATTAGCAAAGTTTAAAGCCGAAGGAAGAAAACCATCAATCCGTTTAAAAATGGAAAAGAATATTGATTTAAGTTTTGTTGATCTTGTACGTGGAAAAGTTAATTTTAATTCAGATGATTTTGGAGATTTTGTAATTATTAAAAGTAGTGGTATTCCAACATATAATTTTGCAGTTGTCATTGATGACCATATTATGGATATTACGCATGTTTTAAGAGGAGAAGAACATTTAAGTAACACTCCAAAACAACTTCAAGTTTATAAGTATTTTGGTTGGGAAGCTCCAGCTTTTGGGCATATGACAATAATCATAAATCCAAATGGTAAGAAATTATCAAAACGTGATCATGATATTCTTCAATTTATGAGTGAATATCGTAAGCTTGGGTACCTTCCTGAAGCAATTTTCAATTTCTTATTTTTGCTTGGATTTAATCCTGATATAAAAATTGATGGAACAGATAAAGAAAAAGAAATTTATTCAAAAGATGAAGCAATTGTTGCTTTTGATCCTCAAAAACTTTCATCGTCTCCATCAATGTTTGATAACAAGAAGTTACTTTGGACAAATGCCCAATATATTAAGGCAATGTCAAATGAAAAATACTTTGAGTTTATCGAGCCATTCATGAAAGAAGTAAATTTTAAAAGAGAATATTCTAAAGAAGAATTGGACAATATTTCTTTAATGTTTAAAGAAGAAATTTCTACTGGCCATGAAATATCGGTTTTATTAAATGGAATTATCAATCCAACTTACGAGTTTAATGATGAGGAAAAAGAGTTGCTTGGTTTGGCATCAAGCAAAATAGTTTTAACCAAATTTAAAGAGGCTATTAATAATTCTAATGATTTATCTCAAGATGGTGTAAAAACTATTTTTAAATCAATACAAAACGATACAGGGATCAAAGGCAAAAATTTATATATGCCAATAAGACTTGTTTTAACAGGATCTGAGCATGGCATTGAAATGTACAATATTATAAATATTTTAGGGAAAGAGGAAACTCTTTGTAGAATTAAATAAAATATTCCATATTTTATAGTATTTTATTTATGCTTAAAGTATAATAATTGGCGAGAAAAAAGGAGAAATTATGGCTGAAAATTATAAAAATGAATCAATGGTCGATGTTGCTTATTCCATCTTAAAAAATGGCCCATTATCAATGAATTTTAAAGACTTATACAGCAAGGTTTTAGAACTCAAAGAAATGAGCGAAGAAGATGGGAAGAAAGTAATTTCGCAATTTTATACAAATCTTACTCTTGATGGCCGTTTTGTAGATTTAAAAGATAATGATTGGGGCTTAAGAGAAAGAGAAACCTACGACAAGGTTCATATTGATATGAATGATGTTTATAGTGATATGGAAGAAGAAGCTAAAGAAAATTATGATGCTGAAGAGCATGATGAAAGCGAAAAAGATGCTTTAGTTGAAGGCGAAGGAGATGACGATGACGATGAAGCCAATGGCGAACCATCTGAATCTGATTATTAAATTTAGTTACTAATAAAGGAGAGTAAATATATGGCATTAGTAAATATGTGTGAGATGTTAAAGAAAGCTCATGAAGGTCATTATGCAGTTGGTCAATTTAACATTAATAACCTTGAATGGACTTCTGCAATTCTTGATGAATGTCAAGAATTAAAATGCCCAGTTATTTTAGGTGTTTCTGAAGGCGCTTGTAAGTACATGGGTGGTTATGATACTATTGTCGGAATGGTTAAAGGTTATATCAAAGACAACAATATTACTATTCCTGTAGCATTGCATGTTGATCATGGTTCATCATTTGAAAGCTGTAAAAAAGCTATTGATGCTGGTTTTACAAGTGTCATGATTGATGCAAGCAAGCATCCATTGGAAGAAAATATTAAAATTGTTAAAGAAGTTACTGAATATGCTCATTCAAGAAGTGAATATGTATCAGTTGAAGCTGAACTTGGTCATGTTGGTGGTCAAGAAGACAATGTCGTTTCTCAAGGTGTCTTATATGCTGATAAAAATGAATGTAAGAAGCTTGTTGATGAAACTCATATTGATTGTTTAGCCCCTGCATTAGGATCAGTTCATGGCCCATATCATGGCGAACCAAAACTTGGTTTCCCAGAAATGGAAGAAATCAATGAATTAGTTGGCATTCCACTTGTTTTACATGGTGGTAGTGGAATCCCAGATTTTCAATTAAGAATGGCTATTGATAGAGGAACTTGCAAGATTAATGTTAATACTGAATGTCAACAACGTTTCGCTAAATTCGTCCGTGAAATCTGTGCAACTACTGATCCAGAAAAGATTTACGATCCACGTAAGATTCTTGGACCTGCAAAACAAGGTATTAAAGATGTCGTTAAAGAACATTGTGAAGTCTTTGGTTGCATTGGAAAAGCTGAATAATTTAAATTTTAAATTAAAAAGCTCACTTAATTGTGAGCTTTTATTATCTAGAAAGGTTTGTGTTTTATGAATTATGAAAAGGAATTAAATGCTGCTTTAAAAGCCGCTGAGGATGCTATGAAAGTCATCCTTGATTATTATCATAATGGTTTCAAGGTTGAAACAAAAGAAGATAATTCACCAGTTACAAGTGCAGATAAAGCAAGCGATAAATTGATTAGAGAAGAGCTTAAAAAAGAATTTTCTCATTATGCGTTTTTGACTGAGGAAGAATCAGATGATAAGAGTCGTTTATATAATGACTACGTTTGGATTATTGATCCACTTGATGGTACAAAAGATTTTGTGGCTCATGATGATGGTTTCACAATTAATATTGCTTTAGCCTACAAACACGAAGTAGTTTTGGGAGTTGTAGCAATTCCGGTTCAAAATGTAATTTATTACGCAACCAAAGGTAGTGGTGCATATGTGAAACGTAATGGTTCAAATATGAAAATACATGTTAACGATAAAAAAGAAGATCTTAGTTGCCTGACAAGTGTTTTTCATTTTACAGATGAGGAAAAAGCCGTGACTATTAAACATAGTGATAAAATTAAACACATTGAAAAATGCGGCAGTAGCATCAAAGCGTGTTATATTGCTGAAGGTAAAGCCGAAATTACTTATAGATTAAATGATGGAACAAAAGAATGGGATACTGCAGCTTTTCAAATTATTGTCGAGGAGGCTGGCGGGTTTGTATTGAAGCCAAATGGCGAAAGAATCCTTTATAACCGTGAAGATGTTTATAACCGTGAAGGTTATCTAGTAATTAATAACAAAGATAATTTTTTATTATAATTTTGAAATATTTTGTAAAATCATACATGGTTTTGGGTGCCATGAACGAAATAAAAAGGCCAAATCGTTATTTTTGGTCTTTTTTATTTTTTGCTAATTTTTCGGCTTCTTCTCTAGCTTTTTGTTCTTCAGCAATCTTAATCGCTTCCTTGATGTATTCTTTATCGCTAGCAAGTCTAACAGCATTAACTCCAGGAACTTCTTCCATAAGGATTATTTCAACACCACTTTCGAGTGTGTTGCCAATTAATGAACATCCTTGGCATGCCCCAGTGAAGTTTAAATAAACAATACCATCTTCAAATGAATCGAGTTCAACATCTCCCCCATCTCTTTGTATAAATGGTCTTACTTTATCAAGTGTTTCATTAATCTTTTTAATAGTTTCTTCATGTGTCATAGCCATAATTATAATTAACCTTTTTAATAAATCAATTTTAATGCTTTAAATAAAATAAAAGAGCATTAAGTAGAATGCTCAATTAAACACTTTGTGGTGCTCGAGACCGGAATCGAACCGGTATGGCATCAACTGCCACAGGATTTTAAGTCCTGCGCGTCTACCTATTCCGCCACTCGAGCATCTTAAGTTAAAATGGTGATCCACTGGAGACTCGAACTCCAGACCCCTTGATTAAAAGTCAAGTGCTCTACCGACTGAGCTAGTGGATCATAATTGCAAATGGCTGGGGTGACTGGGATCGAACCAGTGTATGACAGAGTCAAAGTCTGTTGCCTTTCCACTTGGCTACACCCCAACAACTTAATGGTGGAGAGGGGCGGATTCGAACCGCCGAACCCGAAGGAAAAGATTTACAGTCTTCCGCATTTAGCCTCTTTGCTACCTCTCCAGCGAAGTTACGCATTCGTATATTTTAATGGTGGATGCTGAGGGGCTCGAACCCACGACCTCCGCCGTGTAAAGGCGATGCTCTCCCAACTGAGCTAAACATCCACACGATACACGATATACGCGTGCTTAAATAATATATCAAATG
>CAVEUG010000087.1:0-3863 GCA_963618895.1 Slackia isoflavoniconvertens
GAAAAATATCGGTCCATTTGAGTGTGGTTGTCTAATTCTGTTTTATCTTTATGAATATGACCTTAATTAACCTTCTTATAAATAATATTTTTCATAATTTATTTTTAAATCTTTTTGAGATTTTTTAGTGGTGTTATAATCGTTTAGTATTTATTTAGGAGGTAAAAGTTTAATGAAAAAACGAACTGGAATATTAATGTCTTCATTATTCGTTTTAGGGTTTTCTCTTTTACTTGTTAATAATTCAAATAGTGGAGAACAAGTAGTTAGAGATAAAAGTATCATTGTAGAACTTAAAGATGTTAATGGTGCTGATGTAGAATCTAGAACTGAAGTAGAGAAAGCATTCAAAAGACAACTTCAAAGTGTTGTTGGTTTAAATTATAGAATTACAAACGATATAAAAGGCGTTAGCAATATATTATTTATTGATGTTAATAGTGATGATGTCGATAAAATTAAAGAATTATCGTTAGTTGAAAATGTTAAGGAAAGTACCATTTATACGATGAATTATGAAGATATTCTTTCATACGATCCTTATGATAGTAGTACTATGCCAGACCAAAACTATTCAATTAAAACAATGAATATAGATGATAATTCTAAAGATGGAGAAAATACTTTAATTGCTATTTTGGATGATTCATTTGTTATTGATCATGAAGTTTATTCTGATTTAAATGGCGTAAATATTAGATATAGTAAAACAGATATTCAAAAAATTATTAATAGCGGAGTGATGTCTGCAAAAAATCCAGGATACAAAAATAATAAAGTTCCTTTCTATTATAGTTATGGAACAAGCTCAACAGATCTAACATATAAAAACAATTCAACTTATCATGGGCAACATGTTGCTGGTATTGCTGGTGCTAACAGTAGTAGATATAAAGGAATTTCACAAAATGCTCAACTTGCATTAATGAAAGTTACAAATTCCAGCGGTGAGTTTTCAAGCGACACAGCGATATTAAATGCATTAAATGATTGTGCAGCTTTAGATGTTGACGCAATTAATATGTCTTTTGGTGTTGCTTTAATGGATTTTGATTATGTTGATGATTTATATCAAAGTGTTTTTAACAAATTATATGAAAAAGGAATTGCAATTAATTATGCTGCAGGAAATGATGGGAGAGCATCTTATGGCTATACAACTGCTGAAAATTTATTAACAAGCAATTCAGAAACTAGCCTTCTTGGTGGTTCTTTAATTGATGATAAAACAACATCTATCGCATCAATATTTAATGAAGATGATGATTCGATAAAATCTTCTGTTTCAACAATCGATGGAACAAGTATTAGATTAAAAGATCAAATTGTAAATCATAAATATAGCGATGGTTTAATTATCAAAATACAAAAATATAAAATTCAAATGCCATTTTATTCTTTAATACCCGATGGCGAAGATAAAGTTGAATTAGAATATGTAGTTGTCCCAAATTATGGAGATGCTGATGATTATAAAAATATTGATGTTAATGGGAAAATAGCATTGATTAAGAGGGGTGCGCCAAAAGATGCAAATACCGATAGCTATACATTTATTGCAAAAATTAGAAATGCGGTTAAAAATGGCGCAAAAGGTGTAATTATTTATAACAATGAAGATGCAATCAATCAAGTTGGTTATTTTGCTTTAACGAGTACTAATGATAAATTGGAGCAATTATATTATGTTCCAACTGGCTATTTAAATTCTTACGATGGCAATTTGCTTGCTAATCAAGAAGTCAAAAAAATAGTTGTTTCAAAAGAATTAGTTTCAGATTTTACAAGTGATGGAAGCACCGCATCATTGCAATTAAAACCTGATATTGCTGCTCCTGGAAGTGATATTTATAGTTCAATTGGTGGAACAAATTATAGCTATGGATATTTAAGTGGTACTAGTATGGCTGCTCCAAATTATACTGGAGCTTTCGTTAATATTTTAAGTAACTATAATATTTCTAGCGAAGAAAATAGAGTTAATAAGAGAAAAGAATTGGTGGCTAGAATTATGTCTACTGCTGATCTTTTAAAACAATCTAATGGTTCTTATTATTCGCCTAGACTTGTTGGAGCTGGCAAAGTTGATGCAAGTGGTGCATATAACTCAAGTGTTTACTTATTGGGCAATAACGAAAATAAGGCAAAAATAGAATTAAAGAACAACGATCAAATTAAAAAAGGCGAAGTTAGTTTTGAAATAAAAACAGTTAATGAATCAACAACAAGCAAGAAATATAGTGTTAAGTTAACCATTCAAGCGCCAGAACTTACAGGTGGCGACGCTTCTTTTGGTTCAAAACTTGAAAATGCAAAATATCAAACATCAAAAGATGTTTTATTAAAAGAAGTTTCGTTAGGCGAAATTATTGTTGAAGCTGGCGAATCGAGTTTTGAAGTGAACGCAAAAATAAGTGATGAAAACAAAAAATATTTGGATAATAATTTTGAAAACGGTACTTATTTAGAAGGTTATGTTGAACTTACTTCACTTGATGGTGATGAAGATTTAAACATTCCTTATATGGGATATTATGGTGATTATGATTCTGAAGATCCGGTTGAACCATTTAATTTTGAAAAAGATGATAATAAAGTTTATGGATCTGATTTATTAAATAAGTATTTGAATTCAAGTCTAGAAAATGCTGACTATTCATCAATGTGGGTAACTCTTGATGATGACCTTTCATCTACCGATTATGATAATATAATGGCTAATAAAGCAAGTTTTTTAAATTATGGAAGTGAAGTTTTATATGACAAAGACAATAAAGAAGTTTTATTAAATCAAAATTCAAAAAAAGGGAAATTTGTCATTCAACAATTTGTTAATAGAAGCGTAAAAGAAAATAAAGTCATGATGATAAATATAGAAACAAATGAAAATGTTTTAGCTCCTATCAATGATAAAAATCATGTAGACCACATGTTTAGTTTTTGTTTAAGCGATGGTAGTGACGATGGAAAGCTTTATAAATCATATTTAACTTCTTCATTTATTTCTAATGGCTGTTATGCTGATAGAGCATATTCTTATTTTGATTTTTCAAATAAACAACAATTTCCAAACGGAGTCACAGATGGTTTGTATGAATTCAGATTTGAATATACTCTTGTTGATGGTGCAGTCATTACTAAATCATATAATTTAAGAGTTGGTGATTTTGATTATGATGAAAAGGCTTCGATTCAATCACAAACAATTAAAGAGATTGATGGAGAAAAGTATTTTGTTTTAAGAACTAGCGCATCTTCTACAGTTAAATTGAATGGTACAGTTTACGAACTATCCAAAGATGATTCTGGATATTATGTCAAAGTTAAGATAAGTGAATTTGAAAATGAAGGCAAAATATATACCGAAGTAATTGATAAATATGGCGCTAAAAAGACTGCTTTAATGTCGTTAGAGGATAATTATGTATCTATAATTAAAGATGGTTTAGTTAAAGCAGACTCTATAAAATGTTCAATTACAACTTATAGTAGTTTACAAAATCAATATGTTTATGAGTTCTATATAGAAAATTCTAGTGGTTTAGCTTCAAAAATTACAAACGACGCAATCATAGCTTTTTCACCTATGGAAGGAAAATCCACGGATGAATTAACAATTTATACAACTGATGTATTTGGCTTTGAAAAAGAAATTTCATATGAGATTATTGATGGAAGAGTAGTTTTTAAAACATCTTCAAGTAAAGTAATTGTTTCTTATAGCGGAACAAAATCAACTATAACTGATGCTTCATCAATACTAATCATTATTGTTTGTGCTATTTTTGGAGGATTAGTGGTTGCCGCAATTGCAATTATCTTGCTAAATAAAATGTTGAACAGAAAGAAATAAAAACATACAA
>CAVEUG010000088.1:0-3294 GCA_963618895.1 Slackia isoflavoniconvertens
TCATCTGCGTCTTTAAAATCATGTTCTTCAAATAAATATTCAATTGGAACACCGAAAAAATCAGCAATTTCTTTTAACATTTCAGCATCGGGAAGAGAATCTCCTCTTTCCCACTTAGAAATTGCTTTATTGCTATAATGCAACTTATCTGCTAACTCACTTTGAGTAAGCTTTTTACCTTTTCTCAAATAAGTAATATTTTTTGCAATAATTTCTTTTGTGCTCACATATAAATATTAATTCAAAATAAATAAAAAAGCGACCACCATTTTAATGCGATCGCTTTTGAAAAAGAGAAAAATTTTTCTTATTTAGATTCTGGTTTATCTTCAATATCGCCAACAACTTGTGAATCAACGAAATTATTGAATTTTTTTGCATGGTGAACAACATATAAAGCAAAACAAAGTTGAACAACCCCAGCCATTATTAAAATAATGCCAACTAAAACAAATAATACTGAAACAACATTATTTCCAGCTCCACTGTAATAAACACCAAGAACAGTTGAACCTAATGCCGAACCAATAATACCGAACACTAATTGCAAAACTTGGATTGTTGAACACCCTAAGACTATAAATCCCTTTAATGCTCTTACAATCAAAATTATGCCAAACCCAATTAAACTAACACCAATAATCAATGGTAAAAGTTCAACCAAAAGCAATGGGTCGACAAATAATAAAATTGATAAAACAACCAAAATTAAACCGCTTAAAAAATCGCCACTCAATAAAGGTGCACTAAACGTTATAGATGCGACAATAAGTAAGATGCCGTTCATCATAAAGTAAACACCGACCATGTAGCCAATAAATGCATATAAATTAACGTTGTTATTAAAACAAATAATTAATATACCAAGAATAATTAATAATGCTGCTTCAATATATACGGTCCATTTCCATCTCCCAAAAATTTCTTTCATTTTCATAACCTCCAGCTCTTATTATAAGATAATATTCTTTTAATTAAATCTATAAAGAGTAGATTTTTTGATTTTTTATTTATATAAATAACTCACTCTAATGATTCAACAGCTTTTAAGATTTTAAAATCAGTAATTTTCTTCTTTAATTTCTCAAGTGTTTTGTCTTGAATCTTTCTACATTCATCAATTATATCGTTTGCAGAAGATTGAATTGTTTGAGCTTTCTTTAACATATCTTCAATCGATTTATTAAGCGAAGAAAAAGACTTAACCAAAATTTCTTCTTTAAAATCTTCAAACATTTTTATGGCTTCTTCTTTATTTATTAAATCTTTTCTCTCGGTGGTAATATAGCTTGCATATTTCACAGAAAGCGATGCAAGCAAACTTAAAAAAGTCATAAAATATTCAGGTCTAACAACATACATTTTGTCGTATTCGCTTACTCTAAAAACTGGAGCATCATTAACAGCCCTGTCTCTTTCAAGATTGCTTACCAAAATAGCATAATCGCATTTCTTTTTTCTTCGATCAGTATCAAGTTTCTTATAGTGTTCGCTATTTTTATTTTTTGAAGTACTATTTGGATTCTTATCTTTCATATCTAAAAGAACAGATGTTAAAAGGGTATTCTCTTTTTTAGAAGAATCTGCATAAACTTTAAAAATAAAATCGCCTTTAGTTTTCTTTGAATCAAGTTCATCTTCAACCGCAATATTGTCTTTAATCCATTCGCAATTTTCAAATCCATATATTGCATGCTCTTGATATTGGTTGTCACACCATTGCTCTAAGTTTTCGCCAAGATCTTTAATTCCAACCATCGATTTTGCAAAAGTTAATGAATTGTTTTGGACTTCAAGTTCTTTAATTTTCGCATTCATTTCTTTTTCTTTATTTTGAACTGCTTCACTTACTTTAATATCAACTTTACTTAGTTCCAATTTTAAATTACTTATTTCTTCATCTTTAATTTGTTTAACTTTATCAATTTCTTTCATCTTTTCGACTTCATACTTTGATTCAATAAGTTTTTTATCGTTTTCAAGAGTAGAAATTTTACTTTCATAAGAATTTTTGATTTGTTCTTTTGCAAGCCTTAAATCACTATCTTTTATGCTATTCATTTTTTCAATTTCGGAATTTAATTGATTAATTTTGTCTATTAATTTTTGCTTATCTTCGTTATTTTCACTTTCACACTTTAATTTGATTTTTTGAATTTCTAAAGTGTGCTTCTCATTTTGCGCTTTTAATTCCTTTTCAAGCATTGAACGAAATTCAATCTCTTTTTCTTTATTTATTAAATTTTGAAGAAAAGAAACATCTACTTTATTTAATGTTGCCAAATCGATAATGTCGCCTTTTTTCGCATCTTCTAATAATTCAATTTCTGTAGAATTGTTTACTTTAATTTTATCGTTTATGTTCATAATTGTTCCTTTCTTTCCTTTTCTTTTTTCATTTCTTTAATTCTTTTAAATGCTGCGTATGTTGCACATTCAGGGGAAACACAACAATTATTCTCAATTTCTTCAACGGTCATATCTTTTGTTTCTTCTGGAGGAACAAGAATATACCCTGCTAGTGCATTTGCTTGCCATTCAGGATCTTTATATGCTTGTGGTTTTTCTTCTGATTCCTTTGGATGTCTACCAGTTACTGTCATTAAAAAGAAATGACATAATTCATGTGTTAGTGTAAATCTACAACGCGGATCATCGCAACACGCTCCATCAAACTGTGATTCTTTAATGAATAAAGTATTAGTTAAAAAATCATATTTAGCTAATTCACCATCACCAAATATTTTGCTTCTATCGTCTAAAATTTGATACTCAAAATCCAAAAATTTTTCATTGTTTTGCATAGATTCTAAAACATCAACAATGGGAAATTTTAGACATTTGCAATTAAACAGATTTCTTATATTTTCTGCATATACTTTTAGTTGATGAGTATTTGTAGGAGCACAGAAATAATAAGACACTTTATTTTTTCTCCTCCTCTTCCAATAATTTTTTAAGTTTATCGAGAGTATTTGGATCAATATTTTTAATGGATCTTGCAAACATTAAAGAAACATTTTGTTGTTCTTCATCCATTGTTTCTAAATTTAAAGAAACTTTTTGCTGAGTAATATCAAAAGCATTTTGCAAATCTATTTTTTGATCATTACTTAAATTATAAATATTCGAAATGTCCTCAACCCATCTTGCTGGAATGTTCTTTTTCCCAACTTCTACTGCGCTGAGAAACGAAGTGCTAACATTTAGTTTTTCAGCCATATCTTTCATATTTTCAAAATTATCTAATCTAATATGGCGTAAAACCTTTCCAAATTCTGTATACATATGGGT
>CAVEUG010000089.1:0-7211 GCA_963618895.1 Slackia isoflavoniconvertens
TTATGTATAATTATTTCGTAGGGATTTTATTATGCAAAAAAATTATGACATTATAATTGTTGGAGCAGGTCCTTGCGGTATATATGCAAGTTACGAGCTCTGCAAGTTAAATAAAAATTTAAAAATATTATTGATTGACAAAGGATATGATATTTATCATCGTTCATGTCCGATTTTAAAAGGAAAAATAAAGCAATGCCCACAAGATATTTATGGTAATAGTGGGTGTTATCCAGCATGTTCCATGACTAACGGTTTTGGAGGATGTGGTGCTTATAGTGATGGAAAATTTAATATCACAAGCGAATTTGGTGGTTGGTTAACAGAGTATCTTGATAATGATACTGTTTTAGATTTGATTAAATATGTTGACAAGATTAATCTAGAGCATGGGGCACCTAAGGAAATAATAGACCCACATACTCCCGAGGTTGAAGAAATCGAAAGAAAAGGTATTGCTGTTGGTTTAAAACTTTTAAGAAGCGAAGTTAGACATTTAGGGACTGAAGTTAATTTAAAAGTTTTACAATCAATATATGAAGAACTTAAAAAAAATATTGACATGCAATATTCAACTGAAGTTGATGATATTGTCGTAAATAACAAGAATGAAGTAACCGGCATCATTACGAATAAAAAAGAAATTATAAATGCTAAATATGTTTTGTTAAGTGTTGGAAGACCTGGTGCTGAATGGCTTAGCAAAGTCATGAAAAAACATAAAATAAAGGTTTCAAACAATAGAGTTGATGTAGGTGTTAGAGTTGAAACTAACGATATTGTTATGAAAGAAATAAATAAACATCTTTATGAAGGGAAGTTTGTTTATGCTACAAGTTTAGGAACTACAGTTCGCACATTTTGTTCAAATCCATCTGGACATGTTGTTTTAGAGAACGATGGGAATGTTGTTACAGTCAATGGTCACGCATATAATTCAAGTGATTTGGGAAGTCAAAATACAAATTTCGCTCTTTTGGTTTCTCATGAATTTAGCGAACCATTTAAAGATTCAAATGAATATGCAAGAGATATTGCAAGTTTAGCTAATAAATTAAGTGGCGGTACTGTTATTGTTCAAAGATTTGGCGATATTTTAGCAGGAAGAAGATCAACAGCAAAAAGAATTGATGAAGGTTTTGTTAAACCAACTTTAAAAGAGGCTGTTCCTGGTGATTTATCTTTAATTTTGCCTTACAAAACAATGCAATCATTAATTGAAATGATGAAAGCTTTAGATCATGTCACTCCTGGAATCGCAAATTCACATACGCTTTTTTATGGAGTAGAAGCCAAATTTTATAGTGATAAGATTGAATGTGCAAATAACTTTGAGACAAAAATTAAGAATTTATATATAGGCGGCGACGGGGCCGGAATTACCCGTGGTCTCGCGCAAGCTGGTGCAAATGGTGTAGCAGTTGCTCGTGACATTTTAAAGAAAGAAGAGAGTAAATAGATATGGAAACAATTTTTACAAATGATGGTGTTTTTAGTGTTAATGGATTAATTGATTTTATATTTACCTTACTTGCTGTAGCCGCTTTAGTCTTTTTTGTTTTATATTATGTAAAAAGAAAATTTGCGATTATTACAACTTCTTGTATTGCTATTTTAATTTTAAGTGCGACTATTTTTAAACTTTATAGTTTGCTTATTGTATCATCTGCGGCACTTATTGTGTCATGTGTGATTTATCTTGTAGCAAATATGGCGGAAATTAGATCTCTTGTAGCAAATAAGTTTGTTCAACCTAAAAAAATAAGAAACACTATTGTTAAAGATAAAGAGAGTGATGATAAAATCTTTGATAAAGAAGCCCTTTATAAAACAGTTAATGAAGCAGTTTTGTATTTATCAAAACACAAAATTGGTGCAATTATGACTTTTGAAAGAAAAGACAAACTCGATAACTTAATTAAAAATGGTTCGGTTTTAAATGCACCAGTTACTTATGAACTTTTAATTACAATTTTTTATCCAGGAACTCGTTTACACGACGGGGCCGTAGTTATTAGAAATGACGAAATTATTGCGGCTAGTGTTTATTACACACCAACTACGAAGCCATTAATTGGAAAATATGGAAGTAGGCATAGAGCAGCTATTGGCATTTCTGAAATTTGTGATGCAGTTACAGTTGTTGTAAGTGAAGAAACCGGAAGAATTTCTATTGCTTATAATGGTGAACTTGAAGGATATAGTCCAGATAACTTCTATAAAGCTTTTGGAAATATCATGAGTGAAACAGAAAGCATCGCAATTTCAAATGAAGAAGGAAATTAAGATGGATGATAAAAGAAAACAAGAACTTCAAGAAGAGAAATATCAAGAATATTATGATTTCATAATTAAAGTGCTTTCAATTGCAAAAATTGGACGAGTTTTTTCTAAAGATCCGTATGCTTTAGATAATTATGAGCAACTTGAAAAACTTGCTATGAAAGAGCTTGAAAATTTTGAACACATTAAATTTAATAAACCAGACTTATTTGATAGAGAAATTTATCCAACTCCAAGTGTATCTGTGCGTACATGCGTTTTCAACGACAAAGGCAAGATTTTACTTGTTAGAGAATTTCCCGAAGAGAGGTATTCGTTGCCTGGTGGATGGTGCGATTTATATGATGCTCCAAGTGAGGCTGCTAAAGCTGAATGTGAACAAGAAGCTGGGGCGAAGATTAAAAATTTAAAATTAGTTGGAATAATTAATAGAACGCCATTTAAGATTTTTCCTGCTGGTACGCCTCTTCATAAATCTGTCCCTGAATATGCAATTATTTTTAGGGCTGAATTAGATGGTGTTTTAAAAGAACATTTATATGAAACTGATGATGTTGGTTTCTTTGATATAAATGAACTTCCACCTTTGAGTCATAAAGTGACTGAAGATGAAGTTAAAAAGATGATTTTAGCTGCAAAAGATGGTAAAGTTATCTTTGATTAAGTTTTAGGAGAAAAGTTATGTCAACTCACATTTTAGATTCTGCAAAATTTGCAAAAACAGTTTTAATGCCAGGAGATCCTTTAAGAGCAAAATATATTGCTGAAAATTATTTAGTGGATGCTAAAGAAGTCACGAATGTACGTGGTATTTTAGGTTTTACTGGAAAAACAAAAGATGGCAAAGAAATTAGTGTCATGGCTAGTGGTATGGGTTGCCCATCCATTGGTATTTATTCTTATGAACTTTTTAAGTTTTATGGTGTTGAAAATATTATCCGTATTGGAACTTGCGGAAGTTTAAATGATGATTGCCATATTGGTGATGTTATTTTAGGAACATCAGCATGCTCGAATAGTGGATTTGCAAGTCAATATGAAGTTAACGGTATTAGAATGTCGCCTGTTTCAGATTTTGATTTACTTTATAAGGCTTATAATAATGCCAAAGAATTAGGACTTAAAGTTCATGTTGGACCAGTTTTAAGTAGCGATTGTTTTTATGGAGAAGATGCTTCGCAAAATACAAAAATTAGTAACATGGGTATTTTAGGATGTGAAATGGAAGCTTATGCTTTATTTTTAAACGCTATGATGCTCAAAAAACATGCAGCATGTATTTTAACTGTAAGCGATAAACTTGTTGGTACTCCAGAAAAAGATTTAACTCAAATGGAAAGACAAACAATGTTACATAACATGTTTACTCTCGCCTTAACATTAGCTAAATAAGTAATAGAATTATAGATGGGAGTATATTTTAAATGAATGAATTATTGCGGATTATTTTCATTGTCTTATGTGTAATTTTAGGTATTTTGCTTGTCCTAATCATACTTTTCCCATTCATTAAAAGAAAATATATATTTCGTAATTTTAAAAGAGTTTATTATAAAAAAATAAACAATATTGTTTTAGATAATGATTATCTTTTAATTAATGATTTAACTCTTAATGATAGAGAAGGTAAAATTTGCACCATTGATCATTTAGTTTTTGCTAATAAATATATTTATGTAATTAAAGATAGATATTATCGTGGCGGTATTTCAGGAAATGTTGATGATAATGTTTGGTTCTTTTATGGCAAGCAAGGCAAAAAAGAAGAATTTGAAAATCCGATGAATATTAATAAAAAACGTGTTGAAAAACTTGCAAATATTACACATTTTGATAAAGATTATTTCATTTCAATTGTTTTAATTAATAATGACTGTGTTGTCAAAAATTTAAAATCGTTGAATGGTGGTGATAGCTATATTATTCCATATAGTAAGTTAAAAAGTTTAATTAAAACAATTGAATCAAGAAATGTTCCCCCAATTGAACAAAAAGGATTAGAAAAAGCAGTTTTAGAAATTGCTCAACTTAAAGGAAAGAATGTTAATGACGAAATCGAGTAAAACAGAAATATATAAGAAGTTTGCTAAAAATTCTAGAACTAACTTGCGCTTTAGCGCAGTTATTTCTTTTATTGTTGTAATAATTTATGCATTTGCTGCATTAATTTTGAACTATTATAGTTCATTCTTTTCAGGAATGCTTGGTGTGCTCTTGATAATTTTATTTTTATCATGCCTAGTCGCGCTTATTCAGCCATTTATTTATAGCTATTTTGCGCTTAACACTTTACAAAATAGCGATGAAGATAGACCTGTAGGTATGTCTGAATTTTTTAGGGGATATATGG
The DNA here is from genome assembly GCA_963618895.1 of Slackia isoflavoniconvertens. Taxonomy (GTDB): domain Bacteria; phylum Bacillota_I; class Bacilli_A; order RFN20; family CAG-826; genus Onthovivens. The sequence goes on from CAVEUG010000089.1 coordinate 4,634, forward strand.
TCGGAAGCAAAAGAATGATTTCTACATTGCTTTTAATACCATCGACCTTACTTTATTCATTTTTGATATATTTAGCTTCATCATTCATACTTGGTTTTGTTACGTATGGAACATTATTTTTAGTTAATCCAGAATACCAAGAATTATATAAACAAATGATTACTTATATTCAAGCAAGAAACCAAGAAGGTTTAACTACTTTATTGAATGCTAATATGCAATTAATAAATACCCCATTAGTTTATCTTGGATTTTTCTCAACATTTTTTGGATTCTATTATTTTATTCATAGAATTGCGTTAAATATTTTTAAGTATTATCTATTGCCTTACGCTTTTAATTGCAATAAATCAGTATTTCAAAATGTTTATAAAAGTACCATAAAAGAGAATAAAAAATATTTTTATTCAAATTATTATAGCGTTTTATATCCGTTAGTTATTTTAGTTTGCGTTATTTATCCGCTTTCTTATTTTCTGCTTTATTTTTTAGAATTCCATAATAGTTCGATTTTAATTCTAGGATTAACTTCTATAGTTGTTACAATTTTATTTTTATTACCATTTTTGCCAATATTATTTAATTTTTACGAAGAAATAGTAGAAAAGTTTGCTGTTCTACTAATTTCAAGAATGAGGTCAATTTTAGAAGAAGAATTAAATCAATTAAATGAAGCACTTGAAAATGCTACCGATGAAGAAAAAGCTCAGATTAATGCTTTTAAATCATATTTGAATACTTTAAATATCAGTAATGAAAATATGAAAGAGAAAGAAAACGAACTTAGAATTAAAGCAGAAGAAAAAGAGGCAAAAGAAAAAGAGAAGAAGGAAAAAAATAAAAAGGATTAAATTATTTATAAATTAATCACGTTAAGTGATGATATTCTTATTGGCTTTGCCAATTCGAGTTCTTGGTCCGATGTGCTTTCCCACAAAAAAAGAGCAAGACGCTAATCTTACTCATATTTGCTCATCTGGAGCAGGTGACGGGAATCGGACCCGCGTACTCAACTTGGCAAGCTGATATTCTACCATTGAATCACACCTGCGTGCTTAATTATCATATATGAAAAGATTTGAAAAATCAAGGAGATTTGTATGAACGAATATCAGCTTGCAGAATTAATTTTCCCAAACATCAAAAAAACTGTAGAAGATTTAGAAAAAATGTATCCCGAAAGAAGTTTCGACGCGGGTCAAAAAGTCACCCGTTTTGCACCTTCCCCAACAGGATTTTTACATACTGGCAGTTTATTTACATCGCTTGTTGCTTCTAAACTTGCAAAGGATTCTAAAGGCGTTTTTTATACCCGTTTAGAAGATACAGATACTAAACGTGAAATCAAAGGCAGTGGAGAATTATTAGTTAAACAATTAGCAAGATTTAATATTATCCCTAACGAAGGATATTTAGGCGAAAAAGAAAAAGGAAATTATGGGCCTTATAAACAATCAAATAGAAAAGAAATTTATGAGATTGTAATTAAAGAAATGCTTCAAAAAGGTTTGGCTTATCCATGTTTTTTAACCGAAGATGATTTAATAAAACTTAGGGAAGAACAAGACAGAAATAAGGAAATTACAGGTGTTTATGGAAAATATGCTAAATACAGAGATTTAGAACCACTTGAAGCCATTGAAATGATAAAAAGCGGTAAACCTTATGTTATTAGATTTAAATCACATGGTAATCATTTAAATAAAATTAAGGTTCATGATGAAATTAGGGGTGATCTTGAATTGACTGAAAACGATCAAGATATAGTTATTTTAAAAAGTGATGGACTTCCAACATATCATTTCGCGCATATAGTCGATGATCATTTTATGCATACAACTCATGTTACACGTGGAGAAGAATGGCTTCCAAGTTTACCAATTCATATTGAAATGTTTAAGGCATTAGGATTTAAATTGCCAAAATATGCTCATCTTCCAGTTATTATGAAAATGGATAATGGTACTAGGAGAAAATTATCAAAAAGAAAAGATAATGAAGCTAGTGTTGATTATTTCTTTAAAGAAGGCTATGAGCCAAATGCATTACTTGTTTATTTAATGACAATTGCAAATAGTAATTATGAGGATTACATCGTAAGAACTAAAGATTATAATTTAGATAATTTTGAATTTAGTTTAAAGAAAATGTCTCTAGACGGAGCTCTTTTTGATAATGATAAATTAAATTTCTATAGCAAAGAAGTTTTGAGTAAAATGACTAAAGAAGAAATTTCTGAAAAGGCTTTTAAATGGAGCGAAGAATTCTCCCCTGAACTTTATAATTTTATTAATAAAGATAAAGTAAGATTTGTTGAAATAATGAATATTGAAAGAGAAAAGAAAAATCCAAGAAAAGATTATGCAAAATATAGTGATATTTATCCTTTAATTAAATTTTTTGATGGTGATGAATATTTAAAGATGTCTAAAAACATTAAAGATGAATTTAATCATAATATAAAAAAGGATGTAATCATTAATTTCTTAAACGATTATAAGGAAAATTATGATGTTTCTCTAGATGAACAAGATTGGTTCAATAAAGTCAAAGAAGTTGCTTCAAAATACAATTTCTG
>CAVEUG010000090.1:0-20174 GCA_963618895.1 Slackia isoflavoniconvertens
AATATTTACATTCATTATTAACTGGGCAAGATTTCCAATATGTTCAAAGAATAGAAATCATTTCCAGAACAAATTTACTATATGGTGATATCTATTCAGTTTATTTAAAACGTTATAACGATATTAGAAATAACCAAGAAACAAAAGTTACTGATGTTTTAAATGAATTAGCTCATTTATTAGATAAAGCAAATAATAAGGAATTTAAAAAAATTTATAAAAAAGCGCAAGCAGTTATTTCTTCTTACGAAGAGTCTGTTAATTCATTTAATAATGATTTAATTGGTGTTATTAAACCAGAAGAAGACGCTAGACAAAATAGTTTAAGTTTAAAAGATACTTTTAGAGATATTAAATCAAAATATAATGTGCACGAAGAAGAACTCACTTTTGTTAGCGTTACTTTCAATAAAGTTTTTACAACTATCGATGAAAGATTTACAAAATTTGAAGCATTAATCGAAACTGCTGACTATGAAGAAGCAAATAATTTACTTCCAGAAATTAGTGATGTTTTAAAAGTTTGTGATAAATTGATTGATACAGTTCCTCCATTAATAAAGAGGGTCAATGAGATTATTCCTGATGAATTGACATCTATTACTGAACACTATAATAAATTAATTAATGAATCATATCCTTTAAAACATGTTGGTTTTGAAGTAATGAAAAATGATGTTGAACTTGGTCTTGAAGAGGTTAGAAATGCTCTTGTTGAATTGAAAATTACAAATCTCGATACTAAACTTAATAATCTTGATGATGAAATTAGGCATGTAGAACAAATGCTTGTTAAGGAAGAAGATGCAGCTAATGAATTTAATGGTAACGTTGAAAGAGTATATAATTCATTCAATGATCTCGAGAAGGAATTCATTAAAGTCAGAAACAATATGGCAAAGTATTCAAAATACTATATTGTTGATGATGTCCATCAAGTTGAATTGAAGGATATTCAAAAGAATTTAGATGATGTTGCAAAAGATAAGAGAAGACTCGATATGTATGTGCATTCCCTTGAAAAAACACCATACACTATTTTAATTGTTAAAATGCGAGACCTTGATACCGGAACGACAGAATTGTTTGACAGATTTAATTTATTTAAAGAATACTTAAATTCTTTAAAGGTTGATACTGAACAAGCATTTTCAACAATTAATTTGCTTTATTTTAAACTTAAAGAATGTGAACAAACCTTAAGAAGTTTTAATAACGAAGAATTTGGAGATAAATTTAACGATGATATTGATAAATCATATAAGATCATTGATGACATTATCATATTGCTTAAGTCTGTTCCAATTAATGTAAATTTAGTTAATTCAAATATGCAAGATTTAACTGATAAAACAAATATTATTTTTGGAAGAGTTAATGATGCTAAAAAATATTATGATTTATCAAAAGAGGAAATCATGTATTTAAATCGCGAAAGGGTTAAATTTAGTGATATTAATATTCAGCTCGCTCAAGCTGAAAGTTTATTCTTGAATGGCGATTATTCACAATGCTATTTAATGGTTGAAGATGTTAAGAAGAAAATTGAAGCAAAAGATAATTTAACTGATTAATTTATGATTTATTTTGATAATGCTTCTACGACAAAACCTCGAGAGGAAGTTTTAAATGAGTTTGAAAGAGCTTCGAGGGAAAATTTTGCGAACCCTAATTCTATTCATAAATTAGCGATGGAAAATGCTGCTAATATTGAAAGAATTAAAAATAATATTTTGAAAAACCTTAAACTTGATCATAAAAAATTTGAGGTAATTTTTACAAGTGGTGCAACTGAATCGAATAATTTAGCGATTTATGGTTTTTGTATGCGAAACAAGAAAAGATTTAGCCATATTTTGACTTCAAATTATGAGCACGCAAGTGTTTTAAAGGTTTTTAAAGAGTTAGAAGTATTGGGTTTTAAAGTAGATTATATTAAGGTTAATAACGAAGGTGTCATAGATTTGGAGGATTTAAAAACACATCTTGATGGAAAACCAGTTTTTGTATCGTTTATGGGTATGAATAACGAAATTGGCACCGTAAATGATTTAAAAGCTATTAGAAATATAATTGGGAAAGATAGTGTTTTTCATAGTGATTTAGTTCAAGGTATTGGTAAAGCAAAATTCGATTTAGATTCTTTAGATATGTTCACTTTTACCGGACATAAAATATATGGCTTAAAAGGTTGCGGTGCACTAGTGAAAAAGAAGACAATAAATCTTGAAAAAATCATATATGGTGGAGGTCAGCAACGCGATTTACGAAGTGGTACTTTAGACTATCCATCAATTTGCGCTCTTAATGTTGCTCTTGAATTATTAATTAAAGAAGAAAACGAAGAATATAAGAAAATAAAAGAAATACATGATTATTTGGTCTATGAATTAAAAGAGATTGATGGAGTCAAAGTGCATGATTTTAAATCTTCAAATCCTTATATTGTAAGCCTTAGTTTAACAAAGAAAAAAGCTTCTGTGGTTGTTGAAGGCTTATCAAATAAAGATATTTTTGTTAATAGTGAATCAGCATGTTATTCAAAAAGTGATGAAAAAAGTTATGTTTTAATTAGTATTGGATGCAACGAGATTGAAGCAAGCAACCCAATTCGTATTTCGTTAGGGATGTACAATACATTAGATGAAGCAAAAATATTTATAAAAGAATTTAAAGAAATATTAGAATCCATAAGGAGTTAGTTTGTATGAATTACAATTCAATTATTATTAGATTTGGTGAAATGTCTACTAAAGGGAAAAATAAAAAAGATTTTATTTTTTCGTTAGCAAGATCTATAAAGCAAAATTTAAAATCATATGAAGATAAATACAATATGATTGTTAGGCATGATCATATTTATATTGATTTAAAAGAAGAAAATTTAGATATTATTAAAGAATTAAAAGAAATTCCTGGTATGTATAGTTTTTCTTTATGTTTAAAAGTTGTTGATGATGTTGAACTTGAAAATATTGAAAAGATTGTTTTAAAAGAAATTTTAACTGAAGAAGGAAAGACTTTTAAAATGAGGACAAAGAGAATTGATAAATCTTATCCTTATACAAGCGATGATATAAATAGAGAAATTGCTGGGTACATCTTAAGAAATTCAAACTTGAAAGTTGATGTTCATAATCCTGATATTTTATTTAGTATTGAAGTGCATTCAGAAGGTTTCTATTTATTTACTCAAACAATTAAAGGAATGGGCGGTTATCCAAAAGGATCAATTGGCAGAGGCCTTATGATGCTTAGTGGGGGAATTGATTCGCCAGTTGCTTCTTATTTATTACTTAAAAGAGGTGTTGAATTATCATTTATACACTTTGCTGCACCTCCATATACAAATAGTGGTGTAATTCAAAAATTAGAAGATTTATTAGCTGTTTTAAGTGAATATCAAACTAAAATTAAACTTTATATTATTCCATTTACAAAATTACAAGAAGAAATCTATAAATATAGCGATGTCGGTTACCCTATTACTATTATGAGAAGAATGATGTATAGAATAGCCACAAAACTTGCAAAAGAAAAACACATTCCTGTAATTTGCAGTGGTGAATCGATTGGACAAGTCGCAAGTCAAACTTTGGAAAGTATGAATGTCATTAATGAAGTTACAAATATGCCAGTTATTAGACCTCTTGCAACTACTGATAAAGTCGACATTATTCAAATTTCTAAAGATATTGGAACATATGATATTTCGATTAGACCTTATGAAGATTGCTGCACGATTTTTGCTCCTGTAAAGCCAAAAACTGCACCACATCTTGATGATTGTTTGGAAATTGAAAAGAAATTTGATTATGAAACGCTTGTAAATGAGTGTGTTGCCAATGCTGAACTAAAAGTTATCAAACGTGAATTTTAATTGATTCAATCTTATAATTTAAAAACAAATAAGATTTAAAATTAATTTTTTATTACATTTTATAAAAGACTTTAACTTATTTTCTTTTGTTGTGAGAGAATAAATTCCCATAGGATGTTAATTTCATCCAATTAGTAAAGGATAAAACAACTATGGCAACAAAAAAGATTGAAAATTTGAAAAAAGAAGATATTCTCAACTTATTTGGCTCAAATTCATTTAATGAAAAAGCTAGAAAAGAATATCTCTCTGATGATGCTTATAAGGCTTTAGACGAAGCTATAAATAAACATAAAGAATTACCTAAAGAATATGCTGATGATGTGGCTGATGGTATGTTAAAGTGGGCTCTTTCTAAAGGGGCGACTCATTTTACTCATTGGTTTCAGCCATTAAATGGTCTTTCAGCCGAAAAACACGATGCTTTCATCGGAAAACCAGACAAGGATGGCAATATTCAATACGATTTTAAAGGAAACGAATTAATAAAAGGTGAGCCGGATGCTTCTTCTTTTCCTTCTGGTGGACTTCGTGCCACATTTGAAGCAAGAGGTTATACTGTTTGGGACGCTTCATCACCTGCTTTTGTTCTAGATGATGACGATGATGGTGCAGTTTTATATATTCCAACTGCTTTTTGTTCATATAATGGTGAAGCGCTCGATGGGAAAACTCCACTTTTACGTTCTGAAGAAGTTTTATCTGAAGCCGCAATTCGTGTTCTTCGATTGCTTGGTGATAATAAAAGTAAACGTGTATTTTCATATGCTGGAGCAGAACAAGAATATTTTTTAATTGATAAAGATGAATATCTCAAAAGAAAAGACATTGTGTACACAGGACGTACACTTTTTGGTGCAAGCGCTCCAAAAGGGCAAGAATTAGATGATCATTATTTTGGTCCAATAAGAGAAAAAATTTCCTCATACATGAAAGAAGTAAATGAAATTTTATGGAAATTAGGAATTCCTGCTAAAACTGAACATAATGAGGTTGCTCAATCTCAACATGAATTAGCTTGCATATATGAAACTGCTTCTCTTGCTTCTGATCAAAATCAATTAGTAATGAGAATTTTAAAAAGAGTAGCAAAACGTCATGGAATGGTTTGCCTTTTATCTGAAAAACCATTTGAAGGAATCAATGGTTCTGGTAAACATAATAACTGGTCACTTGGTACTGATACTGGAATAAATCTTTTTAAGCCTGGAAAAGATCCAAAAAATAATGTTAGATTTATGGTCTTTTTAGCTGTTGTTATTAGAGGGGTTGATTTATATGCTGATTTGCTTAGAGAATCGGTGGCATCTTATGGAAATGATTTCCGTTTAGGCGCAAATGAAGCGCCACCAGCTATTATCTCTATTTATCTTGGAGACCACTTAACTAAATTGGTAACTGGTGAAGAAGATATTGAACAAACATTCAAAACTATTAATGGTAGCAAATCTCTTCCAACACTTTTTAAAGACGATGCTGATAGAAATAGAACATCACCATTTGCTTTCACAGGCAATCGTTTTGAATTCCGTATGGTTGGTTCAGAGCAAAATATTGCTGAGCCAAATGCTTATATAAATGCAATTGTCACTGATGGTTTAAATGAGATTGCATCGATACTTGATCATTCATCTTCAAAAGAAAAGGATGCTCTTGCTTGGGCAAAAGAAACAATCAAGAAACATCAACGCATTATTTTTAATGGCAATGGTTATTCTAAAGAATGGGAAAAAGAAGCGCTTAGTCGTGGACTTCCTAATTTAAAAACAACACCTGAAGCTATTTCGGCTTTTACAAGAAAAGAAAATAGAGAACTTTTAACAAAAAATAATATATTAAGTGAAACAGAAATTGATTCTCGTGAAGCAATAAAATACCAAGATTATCATTCAAAAGCAGTTATAGAAGCAAAAACAATGTCACGTATGGTTCATAAATTGTACCTGCCAGCAATAAATAAAGCTCTTGAAAAAGTCGCTAAACTAAATTCTTTTTATAAAACGAATATAGCTGAAGTTGATGAAGAACAACACAACTTAGAAGCTGTCCTTAGTAAATCTTACACATCTCTTAAAAGACTTGATGCACTAATTAAAGAAGATAACAATATGATAACTAGTGAAAAAGAACATGCAATATTTGTGTCTAAAAAACTTAAAGATGAAATGTTTAATCTTCGTAAAGCAATAGATGAGGCAGAATTATTAGTTGCAAAAGAAGATTGGCCTGTTCCAACATATGGTGATCTCTTGTTCCATTGTTAATCATCAAATTAAAACAGAAATAAAAAGAAAAGGTGTTTGATACATCTTTTCTTTTGTGAAAAATTCATAAAATATAAATTATCTATCTTCTCTAAAATATGGAAGACCAAGTGCTTCTGGAGGCTGCACACCTTTTTTACCAACGATACTAGTAACAATAAGAACAATTACTGTAACAATATAAGGAATCATTTTGAAAGCTTGCATACTTGTAAAATCAATTCCCGATATTTTGTTTGGAAGAATAAATAAAATGCCAAACAAAATGGATCCAAATATTGCCAAAGATGGTTTCCAAATTGTAAAGATTACAAGAGCAATTGATAGCCAACCAAATGCTTGAATCGTGGATGAATTTTCCCAGGAACCACCGACATAATCCATAACATAGAAAAGGCCGCCAAAACCAGCAATTATTGATCCTGAAAAGATTGCTCCATATTTATAAGCATTAACGTTAATTCCAGCCGCATCAGCTGCACCAGGATTTTCTCCAATAGAACGAAGATTTAAACCTACTCTTGTTTTCTTTAAAAATATTGCAACAATAATAGCAAGAATAATTGCAAAATATACTAGAAAGCCATGCGCAAAGAAGATTTTCCCGAAAGTTCCTAAATTATTGGCCCATGATGGGTATGAAGAAATAATTTTACTAGCTTGTGAGAAGTAAGTCGAATCAATGCTAGACATGAAATAATCGGCAACACCTCCTCCAAAAATTGTTAAAACTAATCCAGTAACATTTTGATTGCAGCGGAATGAAACAGTTAAAATTCCATATATCAAGCCTGCAATAGCTGAAAATAATGCACTAAAAATTATTGGAATAAGTATTAATAAAAAATATGACGCGTTTTCAGGTGAAGAAGAATATCCGCTCATAACTAGAGAAACGCCAACACATCCACCTAAAGTTCCAAAACACATAACTCCTGGTATGCCTAAATTTAAGTGACCAGATTTTTCCATTATAATTTCGCCAACACAGCCAAATAAGAAGACTGTTGCAATAGAAATTGCTGAAGGCAATAAAGAATCAAAAAACATCATTATTTTTCTCCTCCTTCATTAGTAGTAGCAGTAATTGTTTTACTTGCTTCTAGTGTATTTATATTTATTGGTTTTCTAACAATTTTATAAGAAATAAAGAAATCGATAGCAATAATTGAAAAATAAACTAAACCAATAGCAATATCGCCGATTGAATCATTAGTGATTGAAAAAGCTGTTTGAATGGCAGACATACCATTGCTTAAAAAAGCAACTAAGAATGAAGTACCAATCATCAACAAAGGATTAAATTTAGCAAGCCATGTGACCATAATTGCAGTAAATCCTAAATTTCTTGCTGAATCGGCATTAATTGTATGATCGATTGAACCAGCGAGTAAAAAACCAACTAAACCACATAAAGCGCCAGAAATTGCTAATGTTCTAATTGTTACTAATTTAACGTTAATTCCAACATATTTTGCAGTTTTTCGTGATTCTCCAACAACTTCAAGTTCATATCCAGCTTTTCTAAATTTTAAATAAATTGTAATGATAATTAGGATAGCAATAGCGAAAAGTATCGTTAATAAAGAATCATTTCCTGCTAGTGAAGGAAGATTTCCAGCTGTTTGCAAAGAAAGCGTTCCTGAGCCAGAAGTAACAGCAACAGAAAGAAATACAGAAACTAAACCAGCTGCAATATAGTTCATCATTAATGTAAATAGTGATTCATTTGTATTAAAGAATGATTTAAAGATAGCAGGAATAACTGCCCATATTGCGCCAGCAATAGTGGAAGAGAAAAACATTGCAATGATTATTAACCAATCAGGAACGTTTTTATTTCCCATATAAAACATGCACATAATCGCTGCTAAATCACCAATGAGTATTTGACCATTGCCTCCTAAATTCCAAAATTTCATTTTGAAAGTAGGAACAAGTGCTAAAGCAACAATCAATACTAAAGCTAAGTCTCTAAAGGTTCTCCAAATTCTTCTAGGAGAAGAAAAACAGCCAGCAAATAGATTAGAAATAACATCAATTGGGTTTGCTTTAGCAAATATTAAAAGTAGAAGGCAGAGAAGAACGAAACCAAATAAAACTGCCCCTGCTCTATAAAGTATTTTTTGCCAGATGGGCATATCATTTCTACGAATAATATGAAAAGGAATTTCTTTTAATTTTGTAGATAATTTATTCATGATTTCCTTCCTCCGTTTTTTTCGTCATTAATAGCCCAATTTCTGATTTGGTAGCTTTTTTGCCATCTAAAATTCCTCTTACTTCGCCATCGCCTAAAACTAAAATACGATCTGATAAGGCTAAGAGTACATCAAGATCTTCACCTACATAAATAATTGCTGTACCGCTTTCTTTTTGCTCATTTAAGAGATTATAAATCATATATGAAGAATTGATATCTAGACCACGAGTTGGATAAGCTACCATTAAAACTTTTGGTTTTGAGGAAATTTCTCTTCCTACTAAAACCTTTTGAATATTTCCTCCTGATAATTTTCTAACTGATGTGTGGATTGATGGAGTATTTACTTCTAAATCATTTACGACTTTATCTGCAAGGTGAGCAGGTTCTTTTCTATCTAGATAAGGATTTTTAGAATTTTTTGAATAAGAACGTAACATCATATTATCAATCAAATCCATATTTGCAACTAATCCCATGCCAAGACGATCTTCTGGAACGAAGGCTAAACGAACACCCATTGCTCTAATTTGTCCTGCGGATTTGTCTTTTAAATTGATATGTTCGCCTTTAGGATTTATATAAGTTATTTCACCAGATTCTTCCTTTGCTAGACCTGCGATTGCTTCTAATAATTCTTTTTGCCCTGAACCAGAGATACCAGCAATTCCAAGAATTTCACCACTTCTAGCTGTGAATGAAACATTCTTTAAAGTAAGGATGCCTTCTTCATTTTTGCACGTAAGATTTTTAACAATAATTCTATCTTTTGGATCTTTTGGATCATTTCGTTTAATTTGAAGTTTAACTTTTTCTCCAACCATCATTTCTGTAAGTTGAGATTCATTCGCGTCTTTAGTCATTATCGAGCCAATGCATTCACCTTTTCTTAAGACAGCGACTCGATCTGAAACTGATAATACTTCTTGTAATTTATGGGTAATAATAATTATAGATTTTCCATCATCCCTCATGTTTTTTATGACTGAGAAAAGATGTTCTGCCTCGATTGGAGTTAGAACAGCAGTTGGTTCATCAAGGATTAGAATATTTGCTCCTCGGTAAAGAGTTTTAACAATTTCTAAAGTTTGTTTTTCAGAAACGGACATGTCATAGACTTTTTTATTAAAGTCAATCACAAATCCGTACTTATCACAGATTTCTTGAATCCTTCTTTTCGCGTCTTTTTTTGATGCTTGATCAAATTCTTTTTGCTCTCTATTTTCTTTCTTTTTGTAAAAATTTTTGAAGAAATATTTTACTTTCTTGCCAAAAGAAATAGAAGGCTTGATACCAAGGAGGATATTTTCAAGGGAAGTAAATGCTTCGATAAGTTTAAAATGTTGATGAATCATTCCAATTTTATAATTAAAAGCATCTCTAGGAGAAGATATCTTAACTTTTTCTCCATCAACAAAAATATCACCTTCATCAGGATAATAAATACCCGAAAGCATATTCATTAAAGTTGTTTTACCTGATCCATTTTCACCTAAAAGAGATAGGATTTCGCCATGATAAATTTTTAAATTAACTTTATAATTTGCTTTAACTTTTCCAAAAGATTTAGAAATATTTTTTAATTCTACGCAGATTTTTTTGTCTTCCATAATTTCACCAAAATAAGAAAGTCCAAGAGAAAAACTCTTGGACTTATGTAAAAAAATTAGAATTTATTATTTAAAAGATTGATACCATCAATAGTGATATCGAAATAAGGCGCAGAACGCTTAGAACTTTCAGCAAAATAAGTAATGCCATTTTTTGTTTCAATAGCTTCTGTATCACCTGTATAATTTGCATCTGTATCGACATCGGCAAGATAAGAAGTAATGTGTCCATTTACATCAACTTTCATAGTTGATTTAACATTACTTCCAGATACTGTAAAAGTAGAAGTATCAAAGACTTGAAGAGTGCCATTTCTTAACTTATCAGCTACTTCTTTAACTTTATCTTCGGTTCCAGCAACAGTTGCTTTTTTACCAAATTCAGTTAAAGTGACTGATCCATCTGTTAAAGTTGAACCTAATTTACCAGTCCAGTCAGTGTCGATAGTTTCGCCTTTCTTAATTTGTTGTAAGCAATATTTAAAATATGGTACCCAATCAATTTTAGAAGAAACAATAAATGTTTCTGGGCAACGTGATTCGGTAGAACCATTATAGGAAACATTAGGAATTTTAGCGGATTCACATGCAGATGGTGCACCCCAAGAATCAGCGTGTTGAGAAATTAATGCGCAACCTTTAGAAATTAAAGTTTCAGCAGCAGTTTTTTCAGCTGTTTCATCATACCAAGAACCAGTGAATTGAACGTCCATTGTCACATCAGAAACTACGGATTTAGCACCAAGATAGAAAGAAGTGTATCCAGAGATAACTTCAGCATATGTATAAGCACCGACATAACCTATTTTTTTAGAAGTAGTCGTGCCTTTTTCAAGCATGTCTTGTAATTTTAATCCAGCAGCAACACCAGCAAGGTATCTACCTTCATATATTGAAGCGAAAGCATTATGGAAATTTGAAATATTCTCAGTGTGAGCTTTTGTTCCAGTAGCATGTGCAAATTGAACATCTTTTTCTTCTTTTGCTGCTTTAAGAATATAATCTTCATGACCAAATGAGTCAGCAAAAATGAATTTACATCCAGATTCAACTAAATCGATAGCTTTTTCATAAGCATCATTACCTTCAGGAACTCCAGTTTTAATTAATGCTTTTACATTTTCTTCATCACAAGCTTGTTTAAAAGCATTAATGAAGTTTTCATCATAAGTAGAATTTTCATCGTGTAAGGCGATAAGACCAGCTGCAAAAGTAGTGGAATTATTATTGTTACCACCGCAACTTGCAAGGGCGCAAACACTAAGGAATGCTAAGACAGATAATTTAATACACTTTTTCATGTGTTCTCCTTTTTATGCCCGTAATCTTTGTTTGAGAATTGGAAAGAAAATTGAATTAACAAATGAAAAAGATAAAATATTATTATTCTTTTCTTGCTCATAGTGTTGGATTAAGGTCCAACGTAGAAACTTTCCGCCAATCCGGCAATTATACGAACAATGTCTTTCGACGTTTTATTTTGAACTATTTTGTTTTGAATTTAAAGATAAATATCATGTGAAAACGTTTTCAAATGAATTTTTAATCTTTTTTTAATATTCTTCTAGTCAAATCATTGTGATTGTTATAACCTAATTAATTATAATGCTTTTAAAATTAAATTAGGAGAACGTTAATGCGTAAAATACTTATGAACCAAGCCGAAATTGAAGCTTGTTATAAAAAGGTTGGTGAAGAAATTTCGATTTCATTAAAAAACGAAGAAAAAAGACCTATTTTACTTTGTGTTATGAAGGGAGCAATGACTTTTCTTATCGGAATTATGAAATATATTGATATTCCAGTTATTGTCGATTATATCCATATTTCTTCATATGATGGTACTTCAACAACTGGAAAGGTAAATCTACTTAAGGATATGACATTTAATCCTGAAGGAAGAACAATTGTTATTGTTGAAGATGTTGTCGATAGTGGAGTTGCAATAAATTATCTAACTAAATATTTAAAAACTAAAAATCCAAAAGATATCAAAGTTGCAACTTTCTTTAATAAAACAGCAAGACGGGAAGTTGAAGTTAAAATAGATTACATTGGAGAAACATTTACTGAAAATGAATTTCTTCTAGGAAATGGTTTTGACTATAATGAAATTGGCCGAAATATCCCTTATGTTTTCATTCCTGATGAAGAAGACTTTAAAAAATGGGATGAAATTTCTAAGAAAGATCCTATTAAAAAATTATAAACATTTTAAAAAAAAGGAGTTGTTGGAAAACCTAATAAGTTCTCCAACAACTCCTATTTTACTTTATAACCTTCTTCTTCAATTGAAGCTTTTATCTTTTCTAATTTATCTTCGGTTGTTATAAATGTTGCTGTTTTATTGTTTAAATCAACAATTACATTTTCAACGCCTTCGATCTTACTAATTGCATCAAAGACATGTTTTTTACAATGCTCGCACATCATTCCTTCAACATTTAAAGTATATTCTTTCTTTTCCATAGATTTTTTATTTCCTCCTTTTTCTATAGATTTTATTTTACTACTCTTTTTGATTTTTCTTGCTTTATTTAAATTATATAGATTAATTCTTAAAGCATTTAAAACAACAGTGATTGATGATAAAGACATTGCAAGTGATCCATACCATGGTTTCAAATTATTGATTCCAATAAAAGATAATGCACCTGCTGCAATAGGGATCATTATTGAATTGTAGAAGAAAGCCCAAAATAAATTTTTTTTAATGATTCTTAATGTTATTTTTGATAAATTAATGGCTTTATAAGCTTCGTTCAATGATGAATTCATTAATACAACATCAGCTGAATCGATGGCGATATCACTTCCTGCACCAATGGCCATACCTATATCTGCTTGAGTTAAACTTGGTGCATCATTAATTCCATCACCAATCATTATGACTTTATATTTCTTTTGCAGTTCTTTTATTGCATTAATTTTACCGATTGGATTAACTTCATAAATTACATCTTTAATATTAACTTCATCAGCAATGCTTTGGGCAACATATTTATTGTCGCCTGTTAATAAGACTGTCTTTATACCTAAGTTTTGAATCTTATTAATTGCTTCTTTTGAGTCTTCTTTAATTGAATCTGAAATTGCAATAATTCCAATTATTATAGAATCATAAACAAAATAAATTGCTGTTTTTCCTTTTTTTGATAGTTCAGATGCTGTCGCATTAATTTCATTTGTGATAGTAGTGTAGTCTTTTATGAAATTATAATTTCCAGAAATTATTTCTTTACCATTAATAAGCCCTTTGATACCGCTTCCTGAAATATTTTGGAAATTACTTACTTCTAGTAATTCAATATTTTCTTGTTTTGCTTTTTTAGTTATTGCTTTAGCAAGTGGGTGATCAGATTTTATTTCTAAACTTGCAGCATATTGAAGCAAATTCAATTTTGTATATGAAATGATTTCATTTACTTCCATATTTCCGCTTGTAATTGTTCCAGTTTTATCAAAGACAACGCAATTGGCTTTGCTAGTTTCTTCAAGAGCACTTGATGTCTTAAATAAGATTCCATTTGTTGCTCCTTTTCCGTTTCCAACAACAATAGCGACTGGAGTAGCAAGGCCTAACGCACATGGACAAGCAATGACTAATACGGAAATTGCTCTTTCAAATGAATAACTTAATAAATTAATATTTGGATCGTTTAAGTTGTTAATAAAATTTTGACCAAAAATAAGCCAACATAAGAAAACCACGATTGAAATTCCTATGATTGTAGGCACAAAAATGCCTGATATTTTATCGGCTAAAACTGTTACTTTTGTTTTTCCTAAACTTGCTTCTTCCGTTGTTTTTATGATTTGTTTTAAGAACATATCGTTTCCGGTTTTTGTTACTTTGACTATAACATTTCCATTTTGATTGATAGTTCCACAGAATACATTATCATTTTCTTTCTTTTCAACTGGTACTGATTCCCCGGTTAAACTTGATTCATTAATACATGTAAATCCTTTAAAAATTATTCCATCTGCAGGAAAAGATTCGCCTGGTTTAACACTTATTAAATCATTAACTTGCAATTCTTCGGCTTCAATATCAAATTCCTTATTGTCTTTAAGTAAGTGGGCAGTGGAAGGAACAAGATTTAACATCTTTTTAATTGCTGAAGTTGTTTTTCCTTTAGAAACTTCTTCTAAAGTTTTTCCAACAGTAATTAAACAAGGAACCATACCAGCCGTCTCAAATGACAATGACATGGTGAGCATTTTTGCATGATCGATATTTCCATTTATGGTTGCATTAAACATTGTAAACATAATAAAAGTTGAATATATAAATGCAATTGAAGAGCCAAGAGCAACCAATGTATTCATGTTGCTTGAGCCATGAATTAATGCTTTAAATCCTGAAGTGAAGTAATGATAGTTGATTATCATAATTGTTAATGATAAAAGCATTATAGTTAATGAAAATGAAAGATAATCTTCATGAAGATATCCGATAGGCCATCCCATCATATGTCCCATCGAAATGTAAAATAATGGTATTAAAACAATAATTGAAGAAATAAGTCTAATTATTGATTTTTTTGCTGAACTATCTTTTGATTCTTTTAAATCATTTTTTTGATTCTCATTTAAAGACTTTGCGCAATAACCTGAAGAAACAACAGAAGAAATAATTGAATCAGTTGTTGCTGGCGAATCATATTCAACAACCATTTCATTTTTCAATAAATTTACAGAGCAACTTTTAACTCCTTCAACTTTTTCAACAGCTTTTTGCACGTGAGCAGAACAAGCAGCACAACTCATTCCTGTAACACTATAATATTCTTTTCTCATAAATTATCTTAAATGTTTGATAAAGTTGAATGTTTCATCAATTACTTTATCATTACCTTTCATAATTTCATCTTTTACGCATGTATTCATATGTGTTTTTAAAACTTCATATTGAACTTGACGAAGTGCTGATTTTGCAGCTTCTAGTTGATCCAATATATCTTGGCAATAACGGTTATCTTCGATCATCTTAGATATGCCAATTATTTGTCCTGAAATTCTATTCAATCTTTTTTCTAAATCTTTTTTATAACAATCACAATTTGGATGTTCTTTTAACCTTTTTGCTTTCATAAATCTCCTCCTTGAAACATTCATATAATATACCCCCCTAGGGTATAGTGCAAGTATGATGCTCATATAATTTTTAATGTTCATTTATGAAAGCAGTTGAGAATATATATGTTTTTCGATAAAAAAAGGATTTGATTGAACAAATCCAATTAAATCCCGAATAATTTCTTTTTAGCATTTTTTTCTACGTTTACTGATAAGACTTTATATCCAGTAGGTTGAAATACTTTCTTAATTTCATCAGTTGATAACTCATCATCAGATGTAAATATAACTTCGTTTTTAGAATGACTTGATTTAACCTTATAAATATTAAACCCTTTTCTAACAATTTCATTAACGTGAGTTTCACACATAGAACACATCATGCCATCTATTTTTAATGTATATTTATTCATAAATAGTTATTAATCCTTTCGTGAAAATTTTCTATCAGGATTGCATTAATTACGATGCAATCCTGATTAGTTTCTAAGTCTTTATGATAGAAAGGAGAACCATAAAGTTTTATATAAAAGGGGACCTTAAGGATTTTTTATAGTGTGTGAATTTTTGATCCCCTTTTATTAGTGATTTATATAGAAGAACTACTTTTTGTTTGTTTAGTTTTAAGTTTTTCTTCTTTCTTGCGTTGCTTTCGCATTTGCTTAACCATTCTTTTCATATTGGCCTGGCAATCAGCGCATTCGTCAACAGGCATATGATGAATCTTTTTATATATTCTTACTCCGAATACTGATACAACAATTGCTACGCAAGCAACGATAACGATGATTTCAATAGGTCCCATAATATTTTAATTAAGCTTCAACTTTTTTATTGTCTCTGTTTTTATTAAAGAAGTGGATTCCAAATCCTAATAAAATGAATGCTGCAACAAAGATAAATACTGTCCACCACCAGGTAAATACAAGATATACCATGCAAGCAGCAACATAAGATGTTACAAGCCAGAAAGCAATTGTAGATCCAAATTTACCTTTTGGTAATTCAGCTTTTGCAGTAGCGACTGCAGCAAAGCAAGGAATAGTAGTCATATTGAATACAATGAATGAAAGTAAGACTGCAGGAGTTGCACCAGTTGCAGTTATCATAGCTTCAACAGCGTTTAAACCTTCGATTGATTCGCCTTCTGAAGAAAAACCAGCAACAATGCAAGCTGCTAAGACACTAAATGTGCTAATAACTTGTTCTTTTGCAAGTAAACCAGTAATAGCAGCGACAGCAAATACCCAACCAAAGTTCTTAAGTTGAACACCAAATCCAAGTGGAGTGAAGAGTGGTTGAATGAACATACCAAGATTTGCAAGAATAGATTGATTAATTTGAGCATCTTCTAAGAATTGCCAATTCCATGAGAAGTGAGTTGTGAACCAAATGAGAATTGTAGCAGCAAAGATAATTGTGAATGCTTTTTTAACGAAGTGTTTTGCTTTATCCCATAAGTGGATCATTAATGATTTGAATTGTGGTAAGTGATATGCAGGAAGTTCCATAATAAATGGTGGAATATCCCCTCTCATTGTTGTATGTCTCATAATTAAGACTGTAACAATAGCGGTAGCCATACCAAATACATACATTAAGAAAGTAATTAAATCGACATTTCCAATACCAAATTTTGCAACAAGTCCGCCAGCAATAGCAGTTAAAATTGGAAGTTTAGCGCCACATGAGAAGAAAGGAATAACTCTAATTGTAGCTGTTCTTTCGTTATCATCAGCTAAAGTTCTTGTATTAATCATAGCAGGAACAGAGCAACCGAATCCCATAATCATAGGAATGAATGATCTTCCTGATAAACCAAATCTTCTGAAAATTCTATCTAAAATAAATGCAACACGAGCCATATATCCTGAATCTTCTAAGATTGAGAAGAAGAGGAATAAGAATAAGATTTGAGGTAAGAAACCTAAAACTGCAAATAAACCAGCAAGGATACCATCGCAAATTAAGCCACTAACCCATGCTTCAGCTTTAGCTGCTTCTAACCAACCACCAACAACGCCAGTAAACCAATCAGTAATATTTGTGAAGAAGTTTGCTAA
This sequence comes from Slackia isoflavoniconvertens, assembly GCA_963618895.1. Classification (GTDB taxonomy): domain Bacteria; phylum Bacillota_I; class Bacilli_A; order RFN20; family CAG-826; genus Onthovivens. The sequence goes on from CAVEUG010000090.1 coordinate 17,103, forward strand.
GATTACGCCAGGCGAATTGATTCCACCTTTTGCAAATAATCCTTCAAACATTGTTCCGCTAAACGTAACAATTCCATCTTCTCCAAAGCAACCCATTGCCTTTAAGTAGAATAAATCTTCTGAGAATGTTAAGTGGAAAATTAAGAATAAGATTACAAGGAAAATTGGAATACCCCAAATTCTACTTGTAAGGACTTTATCAACCTTATCGCTTTTTGACATCTTATTAAGGTTGTCTTTTGCTTGCCCACTATCTTTTTTAGTAACAACTTTTCCAAAATATTTTGAAATGAATTTATAACGTGAATCTGCAACAATAGCTTCAAAATCGCCGCCAAATGTTTCATCTTTGAAAGTCTTTTTATATTCTTCAACCATTGGAACGACATCTTTATGCATTTCAACTTCAATTGAATCAAGTTCAACAAGTTTAACAGCATGGAAGAGTGGATTTTCAACTTCTTTACTTTCAAGAGCAATCTTAACGTTATGAATTAAATCTTTAAGTTTGCTTTCTTCCAAAACAGTTGTGCCAACTCTCTTTTTATTGCTTTCGTTATAAGCAATATCCATTAAAGTTTCGATGTTGTCTTCCTTTAAAGCGCTAATTTCAACGACTGGAACACCAAGTCTTCTTTCGAGTTCTGTATGATCGATTTTATCACCACTTTTTTCGACCATATCCATCATATTTAAGGCAACAACAACTGGAACATCAATTTCAAGAAGTTGCGTAGTTAAATACAAGTTTCTTTCAAGGTTAGTAGCATCAATGATGTTAATAACACAATCTGGTTTTTCATCGAGAATGTAATTTCTTGAAATAACTTCTTCTGGAGTATATGGTGATAAGGAATAAATTCCAGGTAAATCAACAATATCTACAGATTCTTTCTTTTCTTTAAATTTATATTTACCATCTCTTTTATCAACTGTAACACCTGGCCAGTTACCAACGTGTGCTGTGCTACCAGTTAAGTTATTAAAGAGAGTAGTTTTACCGCAGTTAGGATTACCTGCTAAAGCAAATCTTTTAATCATTATTTACCCTCCTTAACTTCTAAAGTAACGAGTTCGGCTTCAGTTTTACGTAAAGTTAATTCATAACCTCTTAACGTTACTTCAAGAGGATCACCAAGAGGGGCTTTTTTTCTTAATAAGATTTCTGCACCTGGAGTGATACCCATATCTAATAATCTTTTTCTAATTTTTCCTTCGCCTTCGATTTTTTTAACGACACCAGATTCGCCGACTTGGAATACATTGAGTTTCTTTTCCATAAATTTTCCTTTCTTTAATTAAGCAACTAAGATTTTGGTTGACATATTTGAGTCAAGAGCCAAACGGCCTTCTTTTACTAAAACAATAGTTGATGCGCCTGAATGTGATAGGATTGTGATGACTGAGTCAATCGTAATACCTAAACTTTCGAGGTGCTTTTTTGTTTTTTCATCCGCTAAAATTTTGACAACTCTTAATGGTTGATTGAGCGGAGCTAATGCAATTGGCATAATTCCTCCTTTTAGTTAACTATAACTAACTAATACTTTAAAATTAAAAGGCTTTCGCCATAAAAGTTAGTTATTTCTAACTCACGTTAATAATATATATAGCCAAGTTATTTATGTCAAGTAAGTTTTGACTAACTCATAATAAAAATTACTTGAAATTATTTCATGTAAGTCTAAAAATAATGATATAAGAAGTGAGGGCTATTATGGAGATACATAAATCAGCTGAAGATTATTTAGAGAAAATATTAATGATTCAAAGAAAAAATGGAATCGTTAAATCTATTGATATTGCTAAAGGTCTAGAATTTTCCAAGGCTAGTGTTAGTGTTGCAATGAAAAAACTTAAAGAAAGCAATTATATTGTTATAGATAAAAATGGTGATATTAAGTTAACTAATAAAGGTTTAGAAGTTGCAACTAAAATTTATGAACGACACGAAGTTTTAGCATCAGTTTTTATGAAACTTGGAGTTGATGAAAAAACAGCTTATGAAGACGCTTGTAAGGTAGAACATGATTTAAGTGACGAAACTTTCGAAGCACTTAAAAAATATATTAAAGATCAAAAGGAGAAAAATGGCATGGACTTAAAAGAATTATCCTTAAAAAGACATAGCATTAGACATTATAAGGATGAAAAAATTCCAGAAGAATTAGTCAAAAAAATCGAAGAAAAAGTTAAAGAAGTGAATGCTAAGAGCAATCTTGACATTCAAGTAGTCTTGAATGAAAAAGAAGCGATGGCTGGCTTTGAACCAAGACTTACTGGAGCTGTAAATTATTTGTCGTTTGTGGGCAAAAAAGATGATTTAAAACTTGAAGAAAAAGTTGGATATTATGGCGAAGAATTAGTTTTATTTTTAACAGGTTTAGGGTTAGGCACTCTTTGGGTTGCTGGATCTTTACATGCTGATAAAGTTGTTTATAAAGCAAATGATGATGAAACTTTAGTTTTAATTGTAGCTTTTGGCTTTGCTAGTGATAATGGAAATCCTCACGAAACAAAACCTTTGAATGAGTTATCCAATATAAAAGATAATAGTCCAAAATGGTTTTTAGAAGGAATGGAAGAAGTAAGTTTGGCTCCAAGTGCAATGCATAGACAAAATTTCTACTTCACATATGTTGACGAAAATAGAGTTGAAGTAAATGCAATTCCAAGTAATCCTCCAAGATGGGCAAAAGTTGATAGAGGCATTGCTATTTATCATTTCGAAATTGGAAGCGGTAAAAAAGTTATTGAACTTTAAAAAATCATAAAAGTTGGTGTTGTAAAACATAAATAGGTTCTACAAACACCCCTTTTATTATCAAGGAAAGAGAAAATTCAGCAAAATTATTGTTAAACTATCTATGTTCAAGGTGCTTTTATGTCTTTTGTTATAGATAAGGTTTTTTTATTCCTTTATTAAACTTCTTTAATATTTTTTAAGAATTTTTCATTTTGTTTTATTATTTAAAAATTTTTTTAATTTCAAAACGATTTGCAAATATTGTTTTTTATTAAAAAATATTTAGAAAATTTATTAGCTACGAAATTGTTGTAGGACTATATAAG
>CAVEUG010000091.1:0-17605 GCA_963618895.1 Slackia isoflavoniconvertens
TAATGAATCTTTTGAAGTTAAAATTGATGAAAATTTTGAACTAGATGAAGAACCAAATTTAATTTGTATTAATAAAAACGAAGTAAAAGATGGTTTTGATGACACTAAATTGATTGAATATATCGCAAGAAAATCAAATATAAGTATTAAAGAATTTACTAATGAAGATATTAAAGAAATGCATAGACTTGGATGTCTATATGGTTTAAATGAAGACATTATGGGATACATAATGATTGATGCTTACAAGTTTGACAATCCAGCAAACCATAAAGTTGATTATAGTTATTGTAATAGACGTTGTAAAACTGAAATATCAAAATACAAGGCATACAATCAAAAGAAATATTCAAACAAAATTAGTTCTAAAACTAAAAACGCAAATTTAATAAATCATTATGAAACGACAAGTCCTAGAATTTTTCTTAAAGATAAACAAAATGGAGTTGAACCAATTTTGGCTGATTTAAATATTATTGATTATCTGTCTCAAAATATGGGATTTTCAGATGGTATAATAAACGTAATTCTTGAGTATACTTTAAAAAATCTTGATGGAAAGTTGCTTAAAAATTATGTTGAAAAAGTGGCGGCAACTATGAAAAGAAAAGGTATTAAGAGTACCATCGAAGCTTATGATTATTTATTGGTTGATAAAAAACCAAATACGAATAGCAAAAAAGTCACGAATGATAATTATCGTGTCATGACTGAAAAAGATAAGCTTGAATCAAATGATCTTGATGAAATTAGTGATGAAGATATCGGGGATTTATTGTAATGAAAAACACGAATTTATTTAAAATTAACGAAAGTGAGTTAGTTGAATACGAAGAAGAGTGTTTCTTGAAAATTAAAAAAGATCCTGAGTTTTATGGTGTTCTTTTAGACAATGGATTTGATGATTCTTTAATTAAAAAATATATTGGAAGTTGCAATGCTTTTTATGAAGATTTTCAAAGTTGGAAAAAAATTAAAACATTTGATGATGTCAATAAATATGGTATTAGGTATGGTTATAATTTAAAAATTGAGAATGGGTTCGTTAGTAGGATTAGATATTTATTGCCCGCATACCAAGAATATATGGCTTTTCAATCAAAGTTTATTTATAAGGATTTTGATGATGAATTCGATAAAGTTACTCTTAAAGATGTTGATAATAAGGTTTTAAAGTCAAAAATTAAACAACTTGTTAAGGATAGAAGTTGGATTTATATGACTGGAGCAATTAGAAGTGGTAGAACTTTTTGTGCGATTGCTTTAATTAATGCAAGCGCCAATAAAGGTGGATCCAATCTTGCTTTTGTTAATACTCAAATACGTTTTAAAGAATTATCACAAATTGTTTTTACTGAAAAAGATTTATTTAATAGAAAAATAGAAGAGTTAAAGAATGCACATGTTTTAGTGTTTGATGGTTTTGGAAATGAATACATTAATGATGTTGTAAGAGATAACATTGTTTTACCAATTTTGCTTGCTAGAGCATCAAGCAGAAAAACAACGATATTTACTAGTGATTTTAGTTTAGATGATATTATTACTTTATATTCACAAAAAGATAAAAGTGGAAATAATATTAAAGTTAAACAAATGGGCAATATTCTTAAGTCCATGATAAAAGAAGAAGTTATAACAAGTAAAACAAGTTTATATTGAAATTGATTTAATCTATGATTGAATCAATTTTTTTATATAATTCTTCTGGAGTTGAATTATTTTCAATTACATAAACATTTTCGTTATTTTTATATGAAAAATCTTTATTAATGGCTCTGGATGAACTAACATCATCACCACGAATATTTAAATGTTCAATTTGTTTATCTTTTGAAACTTCTAAAACAATTATTTTTTTAAACATATATTCATAATGAGCTTTAAAAAGTAAAGGAACTTCAATTGAAACTTTATCATTTTCTTTAATAATAGAAACAAGTTTTTCTTCTAAAACTGGATATATATAATCTTCAACGGCTTTCTTTTTTTTCGGATTTAAAATCATAACTTGCTTTGCTTTTTTGGTTATTTCCTTATTATCGATATTAAATGGAACGCCTAAAATTCTACTAATTTTATTACTAATTGCTGGAATTCTATATAGTTCATGAACGATTTCATCGCTTGATAAAATTAAATATTTTTTCTTTTTTAAGTATTTTAAAACTGTGGATTTTCCTGAACCAATAGGTCCTGTAATGCCAATCGCCTTTTGAATTGATTTATCAATTTGGCAGTTTGGACAATAAGTTGTGCCTCTTCCTCCAATAAAGGTTTTATGGAATTTTGTTCCGCAAATTGGACAAGGTTTGCCTTCGTGACCATAGCATTTTAAGTGTCCTTGCATTCTACCATCTACACCTTCGCTAGGATGAAAAGAATGAATAGTGGAACCTCCACATTCAATTGCTTCTTCTAGTATTTTTTTGGCATTAATACATATATTTTTTATTTCTTCATCAGTAAAATCTTTACCCTTTTTAAAAGGTGAAATTTTACATGCATAATTAATCTCGTCTGCATAAATATTTCCAATCCCACATAAAATGGTTTGATCCAATAATAAATCTTTAATGCATCTATTTTTATTTAGTTTCTTTTTTATTTCTTGATATGATGATTCATTTAAATTTAATGGCTCAATCCCAAGTTTTTTAATCATTTCTAAATTTTTGTATTCAGTTAAATTTGATAAATACATGATTCCAAATTTTCTTGTATCATCAAATGCTAATGAAGAACCATCCGTGAAATAAAATAGTGCAGTGGTGAATTTATTACGACGGTAGGCCGATTCTGAATATCTCCATTTACCCTCCATTCTTAAATGATTAATCAAAACTAAATCATTAGAAAGCATAAAAAATAAATATTTTCCATATCGATCAATATTTAAGATAGTTTGATTTTTGATTTTTTCTTTAAATTCTTCTAGATTGCTTAAAACAAGTCTATCAAAATAAACTTCGACATGGTCAATTGTTTTCCCTTTTACTAATGGCAATATAATATTTCTAACTGTTTCAACTTCTGGTAATTCTGGCATAATTATTTACTATCAAACCAAGTTTTGGCATATCCTCCGTCTACTTTTAAGTTAACTTTTAACTTAACACAATTTTCCATGATATTAGTTACTAATTCTTTAACTTTATCTTTTTCGTCCTCATAGACCATTAAAGTTACTTCATCATGAATTTGTAAAATAAGTTTTGACTTAAAATTATTTTTTGTTAATTCATCATCTATTTTTATCATAGCAATCTTGATTAAATCAGCAGCAGATCCTTGAATTGGAGCATTCATCGCAGCTCTTTTTGCAAATTCTCTAACTTGATATGAAGGATCATTTATTTGCTCAAGATATCTTCTTCTATTAAACATTGTTGTTGCATAACCATGGGTTTTTGCAAATTCAACAAGAGAATTTAAATAATCGCCAATTTCAGGAAATTCTTTATAGAAACTTGAAATAATTTCTTTAGCTTCTTTTGATAAAACATCAATTTGTTCAGCAAGCCCCCAATCACTAATGCCATAAACTATTCCAAAATTAACAGCTTTTGCTTTTCTTCTTTCAAGGGATGTAGGTTCTCTTCCTTCGATATGAAATATTTTTTTAGCTGTTTCAGAGTGAATGTCGTGACCATTATTAAACATATTTATAAATGATTCGCTATTTGATAAATGAGCTAAAATCCTTAATTCAATTTGTGAGTAATCAAGTGAAAGGATATATTTATCATTTTCTTTATAATAGAAAGCTTTTCTAATAGTTTTTGCTTCTTCATCTCTTACGCTAATATTTTGCATATTTGGTTCGCTTGAAGAAAGTCTACCAGTAGTGGTTGTTGCTTGATTAAATGTAGTATGAATTTTATTATCATCATGTACAAAATTAACAATTCCATCAACGTAAGTTGAAATTAATTTAGCATATTTTCTATATTCTAATACAAGAGGAACAATCGGATGCTTATCAATTAAATCTTTCAAAAATTCTATTGATGTCGACCCTTTTTTATTTCCTGAAAGTTGTAATTTATCAAACAAAATTACCCCTAATTGTTTTGGTGAAGCGATATTGAACTTTTCTCCAGCAAGTTCATAAATTTCTTTTTCTATTTCGCTTAATTTCATTTCCCAGTTCTTTTTGTATTCTAAAAGAACATCCTTATCAACTGGGAAACCTTCTATTTCCATTTTAGATAAAACTATAGTCAATGGTTGCTCAATTGAATAAAGTAATTCATATTGATCTTTTTCTTTTAATTTAAAAATAATATTTTCATATAAATTTAATGAATAATATGCTTTAGCACTCGCTAATTTTGGATTCCCAAAATCTAGTAGGGGAGAACTTTCGAGTGCATAACTTACATCTATTTTATTATTAAGCATGATACTTTCAAATTCTGGTTTAATAGAAGAATCTAAAAGATAATTTGCTAATAATAAATCAAAAAATAGTCCATCAATCGTAATTTTTGCATTCATGAGTACGCAATAAATAGTTTTGTAGTTGAAGCAATATTTCTTAATCTCTTTATTCTTTAAAGCATCTAATAATTTAATATCTTTCAAAACATTTTCTTTTTTTAAATAGTAAACTTTATCTTTAAATGAAATTGATAAGCCATAAAGTTCTGCTTCATGGTAATTACATTTTTTATCATAATCAATTGCAAGGCCAAAACCATCTTCAAGTTGAATATTTTTAGTATCAGAAATTTCTTCGTACTCAATTTCTTTGTTTTTAATCGTTTTCTTTTTCAATTCTTTTGGAAGTCTAGAAACTAAATTTTTTAGTTGGTATTTAGTTGCAAAAGATGTGATTTCATCAAAATCATATCCTTGGTAAATAGTTTCTCGAACTGTAAAAGAAATTTCTTCATCTATTCGAATTGTTGCAAGATCTTTAGAGAGTCTTCCGGTATCTTGATTTTGAACGATAGATTCGCAAACTTTGCTTGTTTGAGTTTTTGCGTACTCAATAATATTTTCTATATCTCCATGTTCTTTAATTAATGTTAAAGCAGTCTTTTCCCCAACTTTTGGAATTCCTGGGATATTATCACTTGTATCGCCAAGTAATCCTTTTAAATCGGTAATTTGAATTGGTTCAATTCCATATTCTTCGTGAAATGTTTTTAAATTCATTTCATGAATATCTTTCAAACCTTTCTTAATAAGTTCAATTGTGATATTTTCATCAATTAATTGAAGATAATCATGATCACTTGTATAAATTTGAACTGTATATCCTTCTTTTCCAGCTTTCTTAGCCATAATTCCTGCGATATCATCAGCTTCAATTTCATCTGATTCATAATAAGGAATTGAAAGAGATTTTAGAAGTTCTCTAGCAATAGGCATTTGAAGGAGCAATTCTTCAGGTGCTTTTTTTCTATTTGCTTTATATTCTTTATAAGCTTGATGTCTAAAAGTATGTGATCCTTTATCGAAAGCAACAAAAATACCATCGTCTTTATCGATAGTTTTTAAAATATTAGAGAGCATATTTGAAAATGCAACTATGGCGTTAGTGGGTGTCCCATAGGTTGTTTGAAGAATTGGAGCATCTTTAAAACTTGTTGCATAAAAAGCTCTAAATAAAAGGCTATTTCCATCAATAATAACAATTTTAGACATAATTAATTCTCAACTTTCTGAATTGAATTTAATATAAAATTCAAATCTTGTGTTTTATAGTTTTTAGATAATTTTCCATTAACTAAAATAACATCATTTTTCTTTAATTTATTGATTACATCGATATATTTTTCATAGCTATCACTGAAAACAGTGATATCAATATCATCATAATCATCATAGGCTTCAATAAAGCACATGGATTTATTGGTTTTAGTTGTTATTTTTTTAACACTTCTAAATAAAACTAAAATATTTGCTGTTTCATTTTCTTTTAGGTCGTAATATTGAGAAATTTTAACATTTTGAAGTTTTTCTTCGTATTTTTTAAGTGGCGAATCACTTAAAATAACACCTATTGCATCTCTTTCAAGCTGTAATCTCATATCTAAATCATCGCTTGCATCTGCATAGTAAAATTTATATCCTTCATCAACCAAGCTTTCCCCATTATTTGCGAAATGTGCAAGATTCATAGCAGATTGAATAGATTTTTTTAGTGATTGTCTATTTGAATACAATGAATCGAAAACACCAGCATCAATTATTTTGGAAATTTGGACATCAGTGATTTTTTCTTCGTGTGGTGGAGTCATTCTAGTTACGAAATCTAAAAAATCTTTAAATTTACCATTTTTATTGCGCTCTTCTATAATATATGCGATAGTTCTCGTTATAATTCCATTTATGGAAGTTAATGGCATATAAAGTGTATTATCTTTAGTAACGAAATTAAATTCTGAAATATTGATATCTGGAAGATGAACATTTATTCCAGACTTTTTAATTTCACCAATATATTTTGAAAATTTAACATCGTTTTTGCTATTTTGCGAATCTAATATTGAAGCATAAAACTCTAAAGGATAATAAGCTTTTAAATAGGCCATTTGGGCTGTAATCATCGCATAAGCAATTGCGTGTGATTTATTGAAACCATATTCAGCGAATCTAGAAATTAAATCATATACTTGATTAATAACTTGAATTTTATGACCTTTTTTAAGGGCTCCAGAAATGAATTTTGCTTTCATTTCTTCCATTTTATTTTTAATTTTCTTTGCACAAGCTTTTCTTAAATTATCAGCTTCAGCAAAACTGAATCCTGCAAAATCTTGGGAAACAATCATGATTTGTTCTTGATAAATCATGATGCCATAAGTTGATTTAAGTGCATTTATAAGTGATGGATCAAGATATGTAATTTTTTCTAGTCCTTTTAATCTATTTGCATAACTTGGAAGATTAATTCTTGGTCCTGGTCTATCAAGTGAAATAAACGCTGCCAATTCATCAAAATTTCTAGGTTTAAATTGTTTTAAAGCACTACTTGCAGCACTTGTATCAAGTTGAAATAGTCCCATTGTTAAACTTTTTTGAATAGGTTCATAAATTTTAGGATCGTTTAAATTAATGGATTTAATATCTATATCAATATTTCTATTTTTCTTAATTAATTTAATGCAATTATCTATAGTGGTGAGGTTGATTAAACCTAAAATATCCATTTTTAAAAACCCTTCATCTTCAAGATAATCTTTTTCATATTGAGTAATTAAACCAATATCATCATTAAATAATGGGATTGCACTATTAAGCGGAACATTATTTAATACGATGCCAGCGGCATTGATTCCTCTTTGTCTTCCTAATCCTTCAATTAATAATGCTCTTTTATATACTAATTTAAAAGTTGAATCATTATCAATTTCGCGTTTAAAATTCGGAAACTTTTCATACGCTTCTTTTAGGGTTGCTTGTTGATTGTTTTTATCGACAATTAATTTTGTAAGTAAAGAAATGTCGTTACTTGAAACACTATATATTCTTCCAATATCTCTTAATGCTTGCTTTGCACCAATTGTTTGGACTGTAACGATATTTGCAACTTTATTTCTACCATATTTTTCTTTTAAATAATTAACGACTTCTTCACGTTTAGTATCGCTAAAATCGATATCAATATCAGGCATTGTTTGACGTTCAGGATTTAAAAATCTTTCAAAAAGTAAATCATATTTCATAGGATCAACATCAGTTATATTTAAAAGATAAGAAATCAAAGCCCCAGCTGCTGAACCTCTACCTGGACCAACAGGAATATCATGAGTTTTTGCATAATTAACATAATCTTGAACAATTAAGAAATAATCACAATAACCCATTTCTTTTATTACTTTATATTCATAATTTAATCTTTTACGATAATTTTCATGTTCATCAAGATTAATATTTCGTTTAACTAAGCCTTCTTTCACCTTTTTAATAAGCTCAGTTGGTGCGTCGTTTATATTATCCTCGAGTGGAAAATGTAGCATCTCGCCACGTTTTTTATCGAATTCAAAATTAATTGAATTAGAAATAGTATTTAATTCATCAATTTCATTAACATTATAAAATTTAATGAGTTCATCATCAGTTTTTAAATGATATAAACTATTTTTAGGTTCATAGTTTAAATCTAATTTAGTTTGATCTTTAATTGCTTTTAATAAATCTAAAACAATTGCATCTTCTTTTTTAATGTATTTAATAGTGGAGTGAGCAACTATTTTATAAGAATATTTATAAGCAAAGTTTCTAATTAATTCGTAATGTGGAATTTTTGAGTTTTCTAAACATTCTAAACCAACATAAAAACTAGAAGGTTCAAAACCTTTTGCAATTGAAGCAAGTTTATTTTTAAATTCATCGTTAATGTTATCGAATAAAGGTGAAGTAGTGGAGATTATTATAAATAATCCACTTGCATTTGCTTTTAATTCATCTATGGTAATTTCTCGTGCATTTATGACACTAGACATATTGCATAAGTTTTTATAACCTTCTTCATTTTTAATTAATAAAGTAAAAAGAAAATCTTCAACTATAATATCCATTCCAAAAATAGGTTTAATACCATATTTTTTAGCAAGTGAATTAAATTTAGGAAAACCAATTAAAACATTTTTATCGGTTATTGCAACATTTTTAACATTGTTTTCTTTTGCAATTTTTAGTATCTCTGAAATTAAAATGCCACTTTCTAAAAAGGAATATTCACTATATAAATGGAAAGGAAGATACATAGTATTATTTTTCTCCTTTTATAACGACCTCATCTAATCTATCTAATAATTTTGGAAGTTCAGTTAAGTCAGCAATTTGAGCTCCTGCTGCTTGATCATGACCTCCGCCTTTAAATTCTTGAGCAACTTGATTCACTTTATAATTTCTACTTCTTAAAGAAACTCTAAAACATGGTTCAGTTACATCTTCAGTGACTGAAATCCAAATATTAATTCCCTCGTAGTTTGAGAAGAAATTGACATATTCTTTGCCTTGATCGCAAGTTAATCCGAGTTCAGTTAAATCTTTTTGTGTTAAGACATAATAACAAACACCATGTTTAGTAATTTTAAAATTACCCAAAACAAACTTGATGAAATCAAGAGATTTCATATCTTTGGTGTACATTTCTTCATAAAGTTTAACGAGGTTAAATTTTTTATTTAAAAGTTCTGCACCTATTTGAAGAGTAAATGGAGCTGTGGAACCAAATAAGAATCTTCCATTATCTCCAACCATACCAATATAAAGATATTTTGCAGATTTTGCACTTAATGAATAACCTTCTTTTTCAAAATAAAGAAGCATTCCAGCAATGATTTCTGAGCATGATGATTTTTCAGTTTGGACTAAACATTCATCATAAACTTTTTCATCGGTTGGATGGTGATCAATTTTTAATATGAAATCGGCCTTTTCATAGCGAGGATCAGCAATTCTTTTTTTATCACCAACATCGCAAATAATAGCTAAAAATGGTTCTTCAGAAAGATATGTATCACTTAGTTTATTTACATTAGGAAAAATTTTCCCTGAAAAAACAATATGATTATCACCAACTGTTTTAATTTCTTTATCTTTAAAGTTTTCTTTTAACCAAGTTTCTAAACCAAATTGACATCCAAGTGCATCAAAATCAGGCATAATATGCCTGAAAATGACTATTCTTTTATATTTTTTTACTTTTTTTAAGAATTCTTTATAGAATACTTTATTTTTTTTAAATTCTTCTTTAATAAAATCCATTGGTAGCACCTATTTCTTAAGAAGCATATTATAGGCATCACGAGCGATCATAACTTCTTCGTTAGTTGGGATTACAGCAATTTTAATCTTTGATTTTTCAGTTGAAAGAAGACCTTCTTTTCCACCGCGAAGTTCTTTATTTGTTTCCTCAGAATATTCAACGCCTAAAGCTTCCTTAATATTTTCTAAAACAAGTTTACGATATAATGCACTATTTTCGCCAATACCAGCAGAGAATATGATTAAATCGCATCCACCAAGTCTAACATAATATTGACCAATAAAATCAGCTACTCTTCTTGCCCATAAATCATTAGTTAAAATTGCTTGTTTATTTCCTTCATTAGCGGCTGCTTCTAAATCTCTTGAATCATCACTAATTCCTGAAACACCTTTTAAACCTGATTGTTTGCTAAATTCTTGGAAAATAGTTTCTGGATCTTTTCCAGTTTGTTTACAAACATAATAGAAAACTGAAGGATCAATATCCCCTGTTCTTGTTCCCATCATGATACCACCTGTAGGCGTTAATCCCATTGTAGTAGCAACACTTTTTCCATCCTTGACTGCAGTAATGGAAGCGCCGCTTCCTAAGTGACAAATAATCATTTTTGAATGAACATCGCCATTAACATATTTAAGACCTTCTTGACTTAAATATTTATGACTAGTGCCATGAGCTCCATATCTATAAATTAAATATTTTTCAGTATATTCATGTGGAATTGGGAATGTTTTATCAACGTCACTCATTGTTTGATGGAAAGCTGTATCAAAAGAACAAATTCCTGGAGTGCTTGGTAAAACTTTTTGGAAAGCCCTGATTCCAGTTAATTCAGCCGCATTATGATTTGGCGAAAGTGGAATTAATGATTCAATTTTACCTAAAACATCTTCATTAATAATTGCTGATTCACTGAAATATGGTCCACCTTGAACGATACGATGACCAGTTGCTGCGATTTCATCATATGATTTAATGATTCCATCTTTAATTAAAGCATCCATAACAAGTTTAACCGCAACTGCATGGTCTTTAACTGGAAGAACTTCTTTATTTGATTTTCCGTTAAATTTAACAGTGAAAATGCCATCATCGTGTCCAATTCTTTCAACGATACCAGAACAAATAACACTTTCTTCTGGCATTTCATATAATTTAAATTTTAAACTGCTGCTACCGGCATTAACCGCCATTACTTTTGACATATAATATTTCTCCTTCTTAAAGTCTTTTTTATTATAGTCTTTATAAAGACTATTTCATACTAAAAACACATAAAAAAAGCTAGTTCATTTGTGAAACACAAATTGTCGCAAATGAACTAGTAATGTTCATAAATGAATTATAAGTGAATAGTTAAGCCTTTTTTCTTTTCTGCTCTTTTTAAATTATATTTTGGGTTTAAATAAACATTTTTGAATAAACCAATCATTAAGACAATAGTTGCATTAATCCAAGCAAATCCATCACCAAACATTAAAGCAATATATGAGATATCGCTTGTTGGGTCAACAGGATTTACTATTGATGGGAAATATAATGAAACTACAACTCTTGTTATAAGTTCGGCGACGCCAGCTAAGAATGGGAACAATGGTTTTTCAATTCCTTGAAGTGAATTTCTTCCAACATATAATGTTCCTAAGAAAATAAATAGTGGCATATTTACATAGAAATAATAGTTTGCATATTTAATTGTTTGAGAATTGATATTACTTGGACTCAAGAATAAATATAAGAAGAAACCATTAATATTTAAAAGCAAACCAAGTGCTCCAAGAATAAGCGAACCAATAATGGTAATAATTAAAGCTTGTATCGTACCTTTTCTGACTCTTTCATATTCTTTAGCGCCTTCATTTTGGCCACAATAAGAAAGCATTGCAGAGCCCAAACCACTTTGAAAAGTCATCAAAGCATTGAATAATTTGCTAGCTGTTCCATACCCAAGTTGAGCTGGTTGAGTTGGATCATTACTTGCAACATCAAATCTAACGACTGCACCTTGCATCAAAATAATTCCAACAGCTAAGACACTAAATTGTAAACCAAGTGGGACACCATTTTTTAAGTGGTCCAAAGCATATTTCCAATCAATATTTAAATCGCTGATTTTAATTTTGAATACATCATACTTTTTATATGAATAAATAAAACATAATATTCCAGATAAAATCTGGGCAATTATTGTTGCGATTGCAGCACCAGCAACCCCCCATTTAAATGTAACAATAAATAAGATATCTAAGAAAACATTGATGATGCAACTTAAGAGCAAAAACAATAGTGGAGTTACTGAATCTCCAATTGACCTTAAAACACTACTAAATAAGTTAAAAAATAATTGAGCGAGAGTTCCACAAAAATATATAAAGATATACAAATATGCGTATTCATAAACTGGATTTTCTTTAGTAATATTAATCCATGAAAGCATTATATTTATCGATAATAGGCCAATAATTGTTAAAACTACACCAATTAAGAAAGTAATAACAATTTGAATGGCAAATGATTTCTTCACATCTTCTAATTTATTTGCACCGAATGCTTTTGCAGTTAATGCACTAAATCCTGATGAACAGCCAAATCCAAATTGTAAAACAATAACAGTTAAGCAACCTACGTCATTAATACCAGCAATTTCATTTGCTGATAAATTTTGACCAGCAATTGCTGCATCAGTAATTGTATAGACTTGTTGTAATAATAAAGTTAATAAAATTGGAATACTAAAAAGAATAATATTTTTAGTGATATTTCCTTTAGACAAATCAATAGGTTTAAATATATCTTTAATTCTCATACTCATTTCTCACGAAACGATATTTTATGATTATTTCTATAAGAATCAAGAGAATTTTATATGAAAATTAAAGATTTTATGTAATTCTAATTTTTTTCTTAATAAATACTGATTTAGTCAATTTTTTTAAGATATAAAGGCTCAGTTAAATTTAATGAATTATTTTTTATGATAATTTCGTTATTAGAAATTAAGTCTAAGTATTTTCCATCTTCTAAAAGCAAAGATTTTACTTTAATATTATTTTCTGATAAATTAAATAAACCAATGATGTCATCGTTGTTTTTGTATATATTCTTAAAACACAAAGCTTCTGGATTGATGTCTAATGAATTGCTTTGAATTAAGTTAAGATTATACTCATTTGATTTGAGCGAAATTAATTTTTTAACAAATTCAAAATAGTTTAAATCAGTAATTTTAGTAGAAATAGTATCTTTATCAAATAAATTTGGAAGTTTTTCTTCTTTCGTTTCTTGACCTCCATAAATAAAACCAGCACCTTTAATAAAGAAAATAAATGCATTTAGATTTCTTCTTAACTGATCTGATTTTGTTAAAGATGCAATTCTTGGATAATCATGGTTTTCTATGGTTCCGATTTTTAAGGCATCTACTGGCAAACTAACATTTTCATATAAGAAAGTATTTTTATAGTATTGTAAATATTTTATTTCTTTTGTTTCTAAGAATTCTCTTAAAAGTTTGTAATTTGAATATCTATAAAGTAAATCAAAACCATCTTCGTAAAGTTCTGAATCAGAGCAACAGTTGCCTTCTTTTTCACGTACGAAATTTGCAAATTCAGGATCGATTGCTTCACCTAATAAAATGATATTTTTATTTATTTCTTTAATTTTTGGAAGGGCATATTTGTAGAATTCATTTGGCAATAAACTTGCTACATCAAATCTATAACCATCAACACCAAGATTTGTGTAATAAATAAGCACATTAGTGATGTAGTCGATTAATGGTAGATTATTAGTATAATTTAAGTCGTAAACGTCTGACCAATCGCCAAAATGATTGGCAAAATTTCCATCTTTATTTCTATAGTAGAATTCTGGATGCTCTTTAATTAAAATACTGTCCCTTGCAGTGTGATTAAAAACTACATCCATAATTAAAAGCATATTTCTATTATGCACTTCATTAATCAATTCTTTGAAATCATCTAAAGTACCAAGTTCATGATTTATTTTGTAATAATCTTGTATTGCATATGGAGATCCTAATGTGCCTTTTCTTCCATTAATTCCAATTTCATTTATTGGTAATAATTGAATGACCTTTACTCCTAATTCTTTTATATAATCAAGCCTTTTAATTAAAGCTTTAAAGGTTCCTTCTTCGGTATAATTTCTTACATAAACTTGATAGAAAGTATAAGTTTTTAACTCGTTTTTCATATTTTGCCTCTCGTAATTTTATATATAAATGATTAATAAAAAGTTCATTAAAGTCAATTTATATTTCGATTATTACTAAGTTATCAAATTCTATATAAAAAATTTATAAAACTTAAATACTAATTAAAAATTGTGAGTTCTTTTTTAGAAAATGCTTATTAAATTGATAATTTGTTGCACCAGTTTACAAATAAGAAATATTTGTTAATAACTAATGAATTAAAATGATTTGTCTATTATCAAAATTCTTGCAACGATCTTATTTATAATTTAAAATTTTAAACTAAAGTAAATGGAGGAAACATAAATGGAAAATATTCATGGAAAAGTTATTGGAGAAGGTGTAATTGAACTCCCAACAATGACAAGTATTGATTACAAAGCTGGATTAGCAAAAAGTAAATCATTATTTGGCAAATTTGGATGTTCTGCAATTGGAAAAGTTTTATCAAACGGAGATATGGTTGTTGGAAGATCATTAGATCTTTTTTATAGCAATAATCCTGTATATGTTATAAGAAGTGAAATTCCAGGATTTTATAAAACAGTTGGTTTAGCATACAATGTTTTTGATGGTAAAGATTTTGCTACAGTTAAAGAAAATGGTGTTACTTATGATGAATTATTAACTCTTTTATTCTTTACAGTTGATATCATGAATGAAAAAGGATTTTATATGGAAGGCAATATGCGTCCTGAACAACCTGCTTCAACTGGAATTAAACCTTCAACTGGCACAAATCCTGGTGCGGAGGTAAGTTTATCAATCCCTGCTGTTATTAGATATTTAGGTGAAAGATGTGCTAATGTTGATGAGGCATTAAAATTAGTAAAAACATTAAATGTATTTGGTTTGTTCTCAGGACATTTAACATGGGCTGGTGCATTTTATATGGCCGATGAATCAGGACATCATGGCGTATTAGAACTTGTTGATAATAAACTTATTTGGAATGAAGGTGCTACTTGTCAAACTAATTATTATCTTAATGATGAATATAAAGATAAGGCCACAATTGGTAGTGGAGTTGGAAGATACGATTTATTAATGTCAAAAATTGGCGGAGTTGATAGTGATGAAGATATGCATAACTTAATGAAACAAGTTAGATATTCTCAATTATTAAATCCAAAAACATGTTTATTTGATCCATGCAGTGAATCTTGTGGATTTGGAGAAGAATTCAAAGAAATTGGTGGTGCTTTAACTATTGAAATGGTTAAAAGTAAAAAATATCATGATTTAATTATGAATTTGCTTGAAGAAGAAGGCAAAGTTGAAAGAGCAAAATCATTACAACAACTCAAAGATGAAGGCACACAATGGCTTTCGGTATGGCAAACAGTTGCAAATTGTAATAAGAGATCCTTAACATTTACATGCTTTGAAGATGATTCATTAACATATACATTCAAAATCTAATTAATTTACAAAAAGATCGTTAGTTTAATCATTAATGATCTTTTTTATTACTCATTTTTTATTATTTTCATTATTAACGATTTTATTTCTTTTTTTTAATTAGATTTGAAAAAAGTTGCTTACAAACGATATAATCTTAAAATTATTAAAAGATATTGTATAAAAAATAACCATTCCATATAATTTTAAAGAAGGATTGGAAAACGCTATGAAAAGACAAGCTGGTGTTTTATTACATATTAGTTCATTACCATCAAAATATGGAATTGGTACATTAGGAAAAGAAGCATATGACTTTGTGGATTTTCTATATAATTCTAATTTTCATATTTGGCAAATTTTGCCATTAACTTTAACTAGTTATGGAGATTCTCCATATCAATCACCATCAAGTAAAGCTTTAAATCCATATTTTATTGATTTAGAGTTTTTAATTTCTGATGGGCTTTTAACAGTAGAAGAATGTGATTCTATCAAATGGAACGATGACGAAAAACGTGTCAATTACGAAATTTTATTTAATAATAGATATAAAGTTCTTAAAAAAGCTTTTGATAGATTCAATAAAAATGATGAAGATTATATAAAATTTTTAAATACAAATGAATTTTTAGATTTTGCAGTTTTTATGACTTTAAAAGAAGTTCATAATTTTAGACCATGGAATGAATGGGAAGATGAATATAAAATTTATAATGATAATATTATCGATCTTATTAAAGAAAAATATCCATTGAGTGTTGAATTCTATGAATGGACACAATATATTTTTTTAAAACAATTTAATAATTTAAAGGATTATGCGCATAAACGTGATGTAAAAATCATGGGTGACATGCCTATTTATTTATCTTATGATTCTGTTGAAGTTTGGAAAAATCCTGAATATTTTCAACTAGATGAAAAACATAATCCAACAAGAGTTGCTGGTTGCCCTCCAGATTGTTTTAGTGAAGATGGTCAATTATGGGGTAATCCTTTATATAATTGGGATTACATGAAAAAAGAAAATTATAAGTGGTGGAATGATCGTATAAATTACAATTTAAGTTTGTATGATTTAGTTCGTATCGACCATTTTAGAGGATTTAGTGGATATTATTCAATTCCTTATGGAGATAAAACTGCTAAGAATGGCAAATGGGTTAAAGGACCAGGTGCTGATTTATTTTTGGATAAACTAGATTATCCAATTGTTGCTGAAGACTTAGGTATGATGGATGAAGATTTTTATAAAATGATGGATGTTGTT
Source organism: Slackia isoflavoniconvertens (assembly GCA_963618895.1). Classification (GTDB taxonomy): domain Bacteria; phylum Bacillota_I; class Bacilli_A; order RFN20; family CAG-826; genus Onthovivens. Next base: position 16,627 of record CAVEUG010000091.1, read on the forward strand.
AAATATCCAGGTATGAAAATTGTTATGCAAGGATTTGATGGAGACCCAAAAAGTATTTGGAAACCATCGAATTATACTGAAAACTTCTTTAGTTATACAACAACACACGATAGCACAACAGCTAGACAATTTTATGATGATTTAAATGATGAACAAAAAGAAATATTTATCAATGATTTAACTTCTGAATGTAAATTGGCAAATGTTGCTGTTCCATCAAAAAATGATGACCCAAGCGTATTTATTAGTAAAATCATTGAAATAAACTTATTGAATAAAGCTAAAGTCGCAATGTTTGCAATGCAAGATTTATTAGATATTGGTAAAGAAGGAAGAATGAATTTTCCATCTACTTTATCAACTGATAATTGGAGTTGGAGACTTACAAAAAATTATTCTTTAAAAGAAGTAGAAGATAAAATGAAAAATTTGATTAAACAATCAAATAGAAATTAGTATTCTGTATTTTCCACATATGAGTCATCTTTAACAAATAATGTATATATAAATAAGGATGACATATTTAAAAAAAGATAAAGACCTATTGCAAAGAAAACCGATAGGTCTATTTTTGAAAATGTATTTGGATATAATGGATTTATTCCTATATAAGATAAGAAAAACCATACAAATAAAAATAAGTTAAATAAGCTTAATACTATTGAGGCTATAAAAACAGGCATTTTAATTTTATGTTTTTTCTTAAAGCAAATATAAGGTAAAAGTTCTGATCCTTTTTTAAATGATCTTAAATGCCAGAAAATTTCATATCCATTTAATATAGAAAGTATTGCAAAACCAGCTATATTCAATAAAAAATCAACATTGCCAGTTTTAAGAGTTTGTTGTAAAGAAAATGCATTTATTAATAAATAGATAAATAATGCAAAAGTTAAAGTGTAAATAATAAGATAAATAAATCTAAAAGTTTTAATTTTCATGCAATTATTTTATATTAAATAATTCTTTGAATAAATAT
>CAVEUG010000092.1:0-9213 GCA_963618895.1 Slackia isoflavoniconvertens
ACATTAAATATGTTAAAGGAGAATAGGTTATGATTTTAAGAAAAATTATAAAAGATGGTAATGAATTTTATGAAAACATTTCTTTCGATGAAGCCGTAAAATTAGATAAATCTGAGCTTGCTTTTACAAGTGAAGTCGATGAAGATAAATATGATGATTATTTAGAAGAGCAAGAAGATAGAAAAGAAGAAGAAATAGAAAAAATTAACGATCAGATTGATGATTTAGAAGATGAACTAAGTGATCTTGATGATGAGATTGATGATTTAGATGAGGATGATGAAGGGGTGAAAAATGTCTTAGATGCAAAAAAAGCCGCAATACGCGATAAAATTTCATCCTTGAAAAATCAAAAGATACTTTACATTAATACAAAAAACAATGATGTAGATTTAGATTTTGAATTTGTATTTAAAGGAAATGGGAAAAATTTCTATTCTTTACTTCCATTCTTAGGTAAAGAAAAAATAGAAGAAATTGCTCAAGAAAAAATAAAAGGGAATCCAAAATATGACAAAATTAAATTAGTCTGTTTACTTCCATTTATGTCAAAAGAAACTAATGACAAAATTTTTATGGAATATTTAAAAAATAAAAATAAAAAAGATGAGCTAGTTTCATTTGCACCTTTTGTATCAAAAAGCGTTTTAGACTATTTATGTGATGAGTATTGTAAGGGAAATTTTGATTATATAGATATAAATAGGTTTTATCCATTTATGTCTAAAGAATCAATTAATAAAATTTTCGACTATTTTCTTACTAAATAATTAATAAAAATAATATTTTCTATTTTATATTAACCAAGATTTGACCATTTCAGATCTTGGTTCTTTGTTTTTTAAGAATAAAAAACTATAGAAATTATCAACATTATTAAGTTGTACTTATCTTTTTTAATATTAAATGATAAAGTAGTTATATGAATAAAAATAAACATTTAATTATTGCTGCATCAGTTGCAGCAACTCTATGCGTAGCATCTGTTTTTGCTATGCTACCATTATCGACTACCTCATCCACTACTAGAGGTTCAGATTGGATGGAAAAAATTAATGATAATACATCATTAACGTCACTATCTATTCCAGGATCTCACGATTCAGGAGCATTCCATTCAATTGGTGATTTAGCAGGAAAGTGTCAAGATTTATCCATAAGTGACCAATTAAATGCAGGTGCTCGTTTCTTTGATATTAGACTTCAACAAAGAAATAATGGCTTAAAAGTAGTACATGGAATTGTTGATCAAGATTTAGACTTTTATGATACTCTTAATGACTTTGATTCATTCTTGAAAAAACATCCATCAGAAGCTTTAATTATCTCAATTAAAAAAGAAAGTAACGCAGTAAATACCACTGCTACTTTTGATGAATCACTTAAAAGTGCACTATCATCCCATTCTTCAATTTGGGATTTATCAGGCTCAATTCCTGAAACTATCGGAAAATTAAGAGGAAAAATTTTCTTAATTTCAAGATATGAAAATAGCACAATCGGTTTACCAGCATATGATGGTTGGCTTGATCCTGATTCATCTACATCAAATACTTTTAATATTGATAAAAGTAACCTTCATGTTCAAGATTATTATAAATTGAAAAATATTGAAGAAAAGAAAAGTGAAATCTTAAAATGTTTCGATTATAGCGCTAGAAATTTAGATAAACTAACTCTTAATTTTAGTTCGTGTTATTTCCTTAGTGCATTTCCTCCAACCTATGCTGGAAGCACTGCAAAAATAATTAATAATTGGTTACCAAATGAAATTCAAAATCGCAAAAATTTAGGAATAATTGTAAGTGATTTTGTAACAAGTGAATTATGCAAAAAGATTTATGAAAGGAATTTTTAACTATGAGAAAAACAGGAAAAATTATTAGTTATATATTTTCAGCATTCATAATCTTATTTTCATTGGTCTTTATTGTAATTGAAGGATACAATTTATTTAGTGCTGATTGGACATTATATGAAAATGTCACAGATGGTTTTGTTCGCTATCTATGCAGATTTATTCTTGCCATATTTGGAATTGTTATAGGAATCTTTACTTATTTTGCAATGAGCAAAAAATCAAACAAGACTTTATTAATTTATTTATATTTTGGAAGTATAGCATTCATTATTTCTTCAATTATTATTTCATTTTTTGCAACAAATTACTTAGATATATTATTTTGCGTTGTTCCAATTTTATATTTCCTAGGTGTTACACTATATTTATGGGGAATTAATAGAGAGAATAAGAAAAAAGAAGCCTAAAACAAATATTTTAACCTTTAAAAAAGCTCATTATTTCGGCAATAATGAGCTTTTAATATTACTTTTTATTTTTCATTTTGTCTCGCACATAATTACAATCTATATTTTGAAAGGTAATCATGTCGACATATGGAAGAGCCGAAGTAACTACATTTTCATCCTCAACTGTCCAAATGTTAATCATATGTTTTTTATAATATCTTTGAACTTTCTTTTTCTCGACATCTTTATAATGCATATCGACACCTTCAAAAAGGTTTCTTAACATATAAACATAACTATGTTTACCATCGGCATCGATTAATAATTGTCGAATTAGTCCAAAGTTTTTACATGCAACTAATGCTCTTGGATCAAAAGAAATCAAAACATATTTGCTTTTATCTTTGATACCTTTTAATTCTTCTTTGAGTCTATTAGCAAGCGCTTTGTAATTACCTTTATAGACTTTTAGTTCGATAACGAGCGGAACTTTTTCATCCACGAGTTCTAATACTTCTTTGAAAGTTGGGATTACTTCGCCATCATTAAGTTTATAATTCTTTTGAAGTTCTTCAACTGTTAAATCTTCTACGATTCCTTCTTTTGAAGTAACTCTTTTTAAAGATGAATCATGAATAACAACAAGCTGATTGTCTTTAGTTAAATGAATATCAAACTCGATTGCCATATCATTTTTAATGGCATTTTCAAATGCTCTTATGCCATTTTCAATATCATCTTTATTATGATAACCCCTATGACAAATTCCTAAAAAGAATCTTGGATCTAGAGATTTTCTAATTTCCCCTTTAGTCATTTTAGTCCTCTTGATCGAAAGCTTCTAAGCCTTTAGAAACTTTAACTTTATTAATTTTTACGTTTTTAACAAACATAAAGACAACAATTGAACAAGCTACACAAATGAATGCATAAACTGGTAAGAAACTAAATGTTAATCCATCAATAAGCATTAATGAACCTAAGGCGATTGGAGTAATTGTTTGAGCAGCCATACTTGCAGCATAATAATAACCAGTGAAAGCGCCAATCTTCTTTGATGAGCAAAGTTCAACAACCATTGGGAAGGAATTAACGTGAACTAGGGACATACCAAATCCTTTAATAAACCAAATTACATAAATTGCAAATGGGAAAGTTCCACTACCAGCAGCTCCTTTAAGGAAGGTAAATGAAGCAATTAACCAGAATAAATAACTACACATAGCTAATAATAAACCGCTTAAAACTGTCCATTTACGGCCAATTTTTTCAGCTATGAATCCACCAACAGCAAAACCAATAACTGAACCAATTCCACCAACAATTATGTTAATCATATTTGAGCTTGAATTTGCTTTTAAGTAATAAATTGTATAGTTACCCATGAAAGTTCCTATACCATTATCAGCCATAAACCAGAAGAACTCGGCAATTAAAATAAGAATAAGCATCGTCTTATTTGCTTTTGTCATTGGCTTATCATCATCGATTTTATTTTCAACAGCAGCAAATTCTTCACCACGTGCTAATTCATCTTTCATTTCTTCTTTAATTTTATTTTCTTTAATTGTAAAGAATAAAACTAAAGCTGAGATAATCATTAATGCAGAAGCAATCAAGAAAGGAATTTCAATTGCCCAAATATTACCATATTGCCAACTATCAGTACCCTTTGTTCCTAAATATTTACTTAAAACGAAGAAAATACCAACAACGGTAGCAAAAGCACCACCAATATAACCCATGATATTGATGATACCATTAGCTTTTGATCTTAATGGTTTTGGTGTAAGATCTGGCATTAAAGAAACAGCTGGATTTCTATACATCATCATAAAGCAAACAACTATTAAAGATGTAATAATGTAACCAACTATATTATTAAAGTGAAAAAATACAGGTATAAAAGGGAAGGCAACTGCACATACAAATGTACCAACTAAAATGTATGGCATTCTTTTTCCGATTTTAGTATTGGTTTTATCAGATAATTTTCCAAATATTGGTAATAAAATTAAAGCAGCTAAATTATCCATAGCCATCATAATTCCAACAAGATATTGGACTTCTTTTTCAGATGATCCTGGGATAGCTTTCTTAAAAAGTTCAGTTAAGAAAGTTGGACACCAAGAATCATAAACTTGCCATAAAAGAAGAATACCAAAGAATGCAAAACCAATGATGCATGTTCTTTTAATGTCCAATTTAAATGGCTTGTTTAAATTTTCGTTTTCCATAAAGATTTCTCCATTCTAGATTCATAAATTATTTTAATTGAATCTTTTAATCCCCATTAAACAACTTATCAACTAATTGTGGTAGTTCTAAAAGATTTGTTATCTTAAATTCATCATTTTCAATAACTCCAAATCCATAACTTGCGTGAATAAATTTCACATTTGCTTTGCTAGATTCAATCTTATCTTTTAGAGTATCACCTACATAAATAACTTCATCAACACCTTCTTTTTCTTTTAAATAAAGGATATTTTGCCATTTGGCCAAATTAGTATCTCCAGCACACACGTGACCTTTAAAATACTTTTCCATATGGCATGAAGTAAGATAATTTTCGACATATCCAACATCAGAATTAGAAACAACATATAACTGATATTTTTTAGCAAGAGAAGATAAAACTTCTTCTTCATTAGGGTATAAAGTTCCAGGTTTTTTACTTAAAAACTTTATTTCATCTTTAACGCATTCTTGAAATAATTTCATTGCTTTTTCTTCTTCTAAGCCAGGAAAAGTAATAGGCAATGTTTCAAGAGGTGTAAGACCCATTATCGATTTAATCATATCAAAAGAAAAACTGAAAGGTTGATCAAGCCTTTCCATTGTCAAATTCCAGCTCTCTTTAATTTGATTTATTGCATCCCATAATGTGCCATCTAAATCGAAAAAAATGCTTCTTTTCATGTTAAAATTATTTTATTACATTAATTAATTAAATGCATTAAAAAATAGATTCACGAATGAAAAAAGTTAATTGTAATCGTTTGTTTTTAAGATACATATAATTTAAAAAATTAATCGTTTATATATTAAGATATATAGAATTTATAGAGATCTTATTTTGCAAAATCTCAATAAACTAATTCTTAAAGATACATTCTTGCTTTTACTTGTTTATACACTAGTTCATAAACAAGTTTTGGATATATTAATGAATGTAATCAAAATTATTTGACTCTATATTTAATCAAAACTGCGCCACTATCAAATGATTCAACTTTTTCAAGTTTAAGTTGTTTTACTTCACTATTCATAGGTAATCCATCAAAAATAGCACACATTCCTTCTCTGCCATCAACTCCAGATCCAATAAGAACACTTATTTCATCTAATAAATCAGCTTCAAGAAAACTGCCATTAATATGGCCTCCTCCAAGAACCACCATTCTATCGACATTAAATTCTTCTTTAAGAATTGCACATGCTCGTTTTAGATTGATTTTATCTTTGCCACACGCAATCCAAGATACATGCTTTTCATTAAGATAATTAAGGTATTCCTTATTAACTTTTTCAGTAGTTATTATAAGCAAAGGTTTTTCTTTATTAATTTGATCTTCCCAAAGTAGAGTTCCATGACTATCAACTATAATTTCGTATCCATCACTAGAAATCGCTTTATAAAACTCTTCTTTATTAAGTAGCGAGTTCGCTTTACTAGAAAACTTTCCTGGAAGAGCCATTTCAAGTTCAGCAGTGACTCGACCATAAAGAAAAGATGGAGTTTTAAAAGAATCTAATATTTTATAGTATTCATCACCTGGTAATTTTTCAGTCATAGCACAATCAATTCTTCCATCAATAGACATCATCATATAGCAAATAATATAAGGTTTATTCATTTTAAATAATTCTCCTAAAATCATAATATATTAAGAATACACCCTAAAGTTAACTTTAGGACAAGGATTTTCTAAAAAAATAAACGCCAGCATTTTTGCTGGCGTTATTTTTAAGTTATATCTATTGTTTTATGCTTTATATGTTGTAATACCATCTTTGATGGTTTCAGAAATTGTTACATTATGAATTTCATGTGGATCAATTTCAAATAAATTCTTGCTGAATACAGTAAGGTCTGCATACTTACCAACTTCAATTGAACCAAGTACATCTTCTTTATGCATTTGGTAAGCATTATTAATGGTATAACCTTTTAATACATCAGCAACAGTAATACATTCTGCTCCATCATGTACAAATGCACCCTTTTCGCCTACATGACTTCTTGTAACAAGAGTTTCCATGTTTGGCATAACTGGGAAAGTTGTAGGATCTGTTGGGAAATCTGAACCAAATCCAACTTTAGCACCACTATCCTTAATTGACTTAACAGCATAAGCTTTAGCTTCTGTAAGACTTGCAACAAGTTCTTCTTGTTCTGGAGTCATTGATGCAATCCAGCATCCAGTTGTATTTGAAAATACATCATTCTTTCCAAAAAGCTCAATATCTTTTGGATAAACATATGAAGAATGTGAGCAAACAATACGAATATCTTTATAGCCTTTTTTACGAACGATTCCAGCAGCTTCTAAAACATTATGAATTGCATCTGGGCCAATAGCATGAATATTTGCATCTATTCCAGCTTTTGCAAATTCTTCAAACTTTTTAGCAAGAACTTCAGTAGTCATAATTGGAGCAATTACCTTACCATCAGGATATGCATGTGGAATTGCAGCAGAGAATGTTTCAACTGTTCCATCATTGAAAAGTTTTCCAAAAGTACAGAAGAAACGATCGTTATTATATCTCTTAGAAAAATCAACAGCATCATTAAATGCCATTTCATAGAGTCCAGCAACACCAGCAAAACCACAGAAATTAATACGGATTGGGTATTCATCTTTATTTATTTCTGCACAAAGATCATCGTTTAAGATGTATTTCATAAAGCTTATAGCACCACAATCAACAAGAGAGGTAATTCCATTCATTGAGCAATTTGCCTTAAATTCATTCATAGCTTTTTTTCTTGCTTCGTCATCAAAATACTTAACAGCACCCATTACCTTATCCATCGAAGCGATTTCTTTACAATAACCTGTTGGTTCGCCATTTTTATCACGAACATAAACAACTCCACCAGCAGGATCAATATCTGGAGTGTCACGAGTGATTCCGGCAGCCTCTAATGCCTTAGAATTACACCATACTGTGTGCATACTTGCGGAAAGATATGCCATAGGTTTATCTGGACAAATAGCATCAAGATCTGCCTTATTTGGTCCTTCTGCTCCAAATGCAGTATCGAACCAACCCATGCCAGTATAAGCATTACGATCAGGATGATCTTTAACATCTTTAGCGATAGCTTCATACATTTGTTCTGGTGTCATCGCATCTAATCGAAGTAATCCTTCAAACATAGTTGCTGCAAAAACATGTAAATGTCCATCAATAATACCTGGAGTTACAAGTTTACCTCCTAAATCCTCTACAACAACATCATCAGATTTTTTAAACTTTAATGCTCCTTCATTAGTGCCAACATAGGCAATCTTATTGCCTTCAAGAACAACAGCATCAGCCCAAGGTTCCTTTTCGTTTGCGGTGAAGATTTTAGCATTTGTTAAAATTCTAGTTTTCATTTTCTTTTTCCTCCATTTTTTCAAATAAAACTACTTTACTAAGTAATAACGACTTTTTCTTCATAAATTTTGAATTAACAATCTAATAAATTAACATTAATTTATTTTGTTTATTCATTTTCTTCATCTCATCGAAATATTTTACCATTTAATACATAAAATTAATATAAGATTCATAATTTTATAAATTACATAAGTGTTAAAAAAACAAATTTATATGTTTTTTATAAAACTCCAGTTATCAAGGATTTCATTTTCCCAATAAATCTTTTCAAACGAAAAAATTTTAAATCTATCCCTTTCATAAAAATTACAATTTTTTTCAGTATTGGTAATTAGCGCTATTTTATTTCCATTCTTAGATTTGACATATGGAATTAAGCAATCAAAAATCATTTTGCTACCAAAGCCTTGTCCCTTAAAGTTTGCTGATACAGCTAATAATTCAACATACCATGCTTCGTTATACATTCTCTCACACGATGCATGGGCTTTATTTGATATATTAAAGAAATCAATTAATCTTTTAAATCCAACAGGAAATAATAATCCGATTCCGCCAGAAATTATATAATTCCAAAGACTTATTCTTTTTATATTTGGATTTTGTAAAAGTGCAACAGACACAATTTCACCATTTTCAATACCTACAAAACATTTATGTTTTTTAACGTTTGCACTTATATGAACTTCATTCAATTTTGTAATGTAGTGAATAAAATCTTCTTTTTGCTTAAATTTGTCTTTAAAAGTTAATGAATACATCGGGTATTCACCGAATGAATTAGCCACCATTTTCGCTATTTCTTTTATCTCTTTTTTAAGTATTTCTCTATATTTAACCATTATATATCCTCCATTTTGATTTATTTTATTCATAAACAACTGTTTATTTATGAACATGTGTTTAGTATAATTGAAATGCTTTATTTTCAATGAACTGATTTAGTTAAATCGTTCATTAATGAATTCTTGCATTAATTTGTTCATAAAAGAGGTGCTAAAAATGAATGATAGACGAAATGAAAAAACAGAAAAATTAATAAAAAATACATTCCTTGAGTTTTTAAAAACAAAAGATATAAATAAAATTTCTGTTGCTGAAATATCACGACAAGCCAATTTAGGAAGGGGAACATTTTATCTACATTATGAGGACATCTATGATCTATATGAGAGTATTGAAAATGAAATTATATTGGATTTAAAGAACATTTTTGTTTCATCATTTCCTACAACCGATTCTAATAACAGCTTAAAATTATCTAATTTATTAGTAAATTACATAGAAAAAAACAAAAATATTTTTAAAATACTAATGCATTCCAACACTGGAAATACAATGTATAAA
>CAVEUG010000093.1:0-4456 GCA_963618895.1 Slackia isoflavoniconvertens
AAATCAGATATTTGAGAATAGAAAAACAGTCAATAGGTTTTCATGAAAAAAATGATAAAAAATGTAAACACTTTCATTTTTTTGTGCTGATAAATAAAAAGTCGGCATAATGCGGACTTTTTCGATTATATATAAAAAAATGTAAGGGTTTTCAAAACTGATTTTCATAAATATTTTCATGTTGAAACAATATAAATTCAGCATATAGTTATGCATGTAAGGAGGAACGATTTATGAGTTATTTTGCAAAAGAAGAAGACTTACAATACGAAGAAAATAGTAGTGTTGATATTTATGCTTTAACTAATAGTCCAATTTGCAATCAAGGAATTCCTTCATATGGGATCTTGCTTATTAAAAAAGAAGACAACAGTGAAGAAGATTCAGAACTTGATTTCTAATTTTCTAAGTAAGGTTAAACTTAAATATAATGACGCCGACTAAGGTTGGCGTTTTTGTTTACCTATTGACAAGGGTGTTATAATTTAAAAGAAAGAGGAGGAAGGAAAATATATCTATTCTATGGTATAATTTTCATTGATGAAATTATTATATAATATGCATACACATACATATCGTTGCGGACACGCAACTGGAACAGATGAAGAATACGTAAAAAACGCTATTAAAGCAGGTTTTAAGGTTTTAGGATTTTCAGACCACGCTTTCTTTCCTAATGTAGTTCATAAAGGGATGAGAGGAAATTATGAAGAACTTGATGAATATATTTCTAGTGTTTTAAAATTAAAAAAGAAATATCGTAAAAAGATTGATATCAAGCTTGGTTTTGAAATTGAATATCAAGAAAATTATTATGGATTTTATAGATATTTGCTTCAAGAAAAAGGTTTTGATTTTTTGATTTTAGGACAACATGTAACGTATTCAATGGATGGTAAACCAAATTTTTATTTTAATGGAAAAGATGATATTGAAGGAATTAGAAGATATAAAGATGATTTAATCAAAGGAATGGAAACAGGATTATTTTTATATGTTTGTCATCCTGATTTATTTATGTCACATGTTACAAAAATCACTCCTGAAATTGAAAGTGTCTGCGATGAAATTTGTAAGGCCAGCGCAAGACTTAATGTGCCATTAGAAATTAATCTTGGCGGACTTAGATTTAATAATTTGCTTGCAGAGATTAAAGGAACGCAGCCTTATCCTAATTATTATTTTTGGCAATTTGCTAAGAAAAATAATTGCAAATGTGTAATTGGAATTGATGCTCATAATCCAAAAGAATTATTAGATGAAGAAAAAATCAATTTTGCTTACAAATTTATCGAAAGAAATGGTCTTCAATTAGAAGATGATTTGAAAATGATAAACCTAAATTATACGGATGGTGGGAAATAAAATCCCATCATCCAATTTTTTTATGAAAATTTTCTGTAAGAAATTTTTAAGATATAAAAAAAGTCAATTTCTATCTTAAAATAGAAATACTATTTTAGTAAAATATATTTAGATTTGAGGTAATACTTATGGCATATGGAATTTTAGCTGAATATTTATCTGGCCAAACTATTGAAGCATATTCATATTTTGGAGCTCATTTTACTAAGGAAAATCAAGAAGTGGAGATTGAAATTCCACTTAAGAAAGATCCTAGTAAAACTAAAAAAACTACAACAATAAAACTTGTTAATGGAGTTATGTTTAGACTTTATGCTCCTATGGCAAGTGATGTTTCAGTAATTGGCGATTTTAATAACTGGGATCCAACAATTCATAAAATGAAAAAGATTGATGATGCTGGAGTTTTTGAAGTTTTCATCCCTGGTTTACATAATTATGCATTTTATAAATACCATTTTAAAAATGCTAATGGTGAATATGTTGATAAAGCAGATCCTTTCGCATTTTTTAGCGAATATAGACCTGGCAGTTGTTCAAGACTTTTTAATATTGAAGGTTTTATGTGGCATGATAAACCATATTTAAATAGTAGAGATCGTAATTTTGATAAACCAATGTCAATTTATGAAATGCATTTAGGAAGTTGGAAAGGCAAAGTTGATGGAAGATATCTTTCATACGAAGAAATTGCTGATTATTTAATTCCTTATTTAAAAGGACTTGGATATACACATATCGAAATTATGCCAATCACTCAATATCCTTTTGAAGGAAGTTGGGGTTATCAAGCAACTGGATTTTATAGTGTAGATTCTACTTACGGAAATCCAATGCAACTTATGAGTTTTGTTGATAGAATGCATCAAGCTGGGATCGGTGTTATTTTAGATTTTGCACCAGTTCATTTTGCAGTTGATTCATGGTCGCTTTCTCATTTTGATGGAACTCCTCAATATGAATACAATAATGAACATATGTATTCTCCATGGGGAAGTCTTCAATTTGATCTTGGAAAAGATCCAGTTAGAAGTTTTTTAATGTCTGCTATGGATTACTTCTTAACTTATTTCCATTTTGATGGAATTAGAGTCGATGCAGTCAGTAATATTATCTATTGGGAAGGCAACAAAGATAGAGGCGAAAATACTGGTGGTACAGAGTTTATCCGTAGACTTAACGGAAAAATTCATTATAAACATCCAAATGTTATGATGATTGCTGAAGATAGTACCGATTTTAATGGGACTACTAGACCTTTAGAATATGGTGGACTTGGTTTTGATTATAAATGGGATTTAGGTTGGATGAATGATACTTTAAAATATTATTCTAAAGATCCTGTCTATAAAAAATGGGAACATAATAAAATTACATTTTCAATGATGTATTTTTATTCGGAAAATTTCTTATTACCTTTAAGCCATGATGAAGTTGTTCATGGAAAAGGAACTATCATTAATAAGATGTATGGTGATTACGATACTAAATTTGCTTTAATTCGTAATTTATATACATATCAATTTGCTCATCCAGGCAAAAAACTTAACTTTATGGGTAATGAACTTGGAAGTTTTGATGAATGGAACGAAACAAAATCTCTTCCTTGGGAACTTAAAAGATTCCCTAAACACGATAGTGTTTCACGTATGATTAGAGATTTGAATTTAATTTATGCTCACGAAGCAGCTATGCATAAAGAAGAATACAACCCAGTTCATTTTAATTGGTTGATGGTTAATAATGCTAATGATTCGATCTTTGCCTTCGAACGTAGAGTCGAAGATAGTCACCTTGTATTTATCTTTAATATGACTCCAAATTATTACGAATCTTATGATGTTGGTGTTACTAGAGAAGGAACTTATGAAGAAATTTTCAATAGTGATAAAGATGTTTATGGTGGAAGTAATGCTTATAATGGCCTTCCATTAATGTCATATTATTATGGACCAGAAGAAAAACCACATAAGTTATGTGTGAAAATTGCGCCATATGCTGCAATGATTTTCAAATATGCACATAAAAATGGTGAAGAAAATAAATAATAAATAAAACAAAAAATTGAAAGGAAATTTTATGTTTAGAGATAAAGAAGAATTTAAAAAAGAATTTGTTGAACGTTTAAGTTCAAAATATGGTAAAACTCCTGATGAAGCTCATATTTTAGAACAATATGATATTTTAGGAGAATGTGTTAGAGATTATGCTGGAACAGATTGGCGTAATTCTAGAGAATATGTATTAAAAAATGATGAAAAGCAACTTATCTATTTTTCAATGGAATTCTTAATTGGAAGACTTATGACTTCTAATTTAATGAACTTAGGTATTTATGATGTTTGTAGAGATGGCTTAAGTGAAATTGGTATTGATATTGGTGCTTTAGAAGATGTTGAAGCTGATGCTGGTTTAGGAAATGGCGGACTTGGTCGTCTTGCTGCGTGTTTTTTAGATTCCATCGCATCTTTAGGTTATGTTGGTCATGGAAATTGTATCCGTTATGAATATGGTTTCTTTAAGCAAAAAATTGTTAATGAAAAACAAGTTGAAACTCCAGATCAATGGTTAACTAATGGTTATGTTTGGGAAGTTAGAAAACCAAAACATGCTGTTGAAGTTTCGTTTTATGGAAATGCTGAAACTTATTTAAAACCAAATGGTGGATATGGAATTCGTACAGTTGGTGCAACTAAAGTTTTAGCCATGCCATATGATGTTTCAATTGTTGGTTATAGAAATAATCTTGCTAACTCTTTACGTTTATGGAGTGCTCAACCAAGTGAAGCAAATCTTCCAGAAGGCGTATCTTTTGAAGATTACTTAACAACATTAAAAGAATTAAGCCATGGTCTTTATCCAGATGATTCAACCGAACATGGAAAACTTTTAAGATTACGTCAACAATATTTCTTTGTTAGCGCAGGTCTTCAATCATTAATGAGAGGATTCTTAAGAAGACATGGAAGTTTAGATGATTTCTATAAAAAGACTGTTTTCCAACTTAATGATACTCATCCAATTTTAGCTATTCCAGAAATGATGAGACTTTTAATGGATGAATATGGTTATGGATGGGATGAAGCTTGGG
>CAVEUG010000094.1:0-12712 GCA_963618895.1 Slackia isoflavoniconvertens
CGTAAGGAATACCTTCGGCTTTTGGAGCACGAGATTTCTTAGATGTAAAGGCAAGTAAAATCAGTGATGCAATAAATGGCAACATTCTAAATAATTCAGATGTAACACCATCGCTTGCAGTTAAAACTTTTCCAAACATTGCTTCAAAGAGTCCAGAATAAACATAGGACAAAGATAAGAAGAACGAGAAAATTATTGAAATAACAGAAATCCTAACTGGTTTCCATTGGCCAAATATCATAATAGCTAAAGCTAAAAAACCAAAACCTGAAACCCCATTTGCACTGTTCCAGAAAGACTGAGTTGGCAAAATGTATGCTAAAGCACCTAATCCTCCTAATGCACCAGAAATTAAAACACCAGCATATCTATATTTAGTGACACTAATGCCAACGCTATCTGCAGCGCCTGGATTTTCGCCACAGCTTCTAAGTCTTAGGCCAAATCTTGTTTTATATAAAACAACATAGGCAATAATTACAATTGCAACCCCCAAAAACAAAAATAAATTGAATTGAAATCCATTAACACTATATACAAAATATTTATTGCTATAATTCAAAGAAGTTGAAATACCACCACTCAATCTTTTTGTAAATATTAAAGCAAAGGCTGTGGCAATTAAATTTAAGGCGGTCCCAGTTAAGGTTTGATCGGCTTTAAAATTAATACAAACAACTGCCAATAATAACGAATAAAGCATACCAATAACTATCGAAGAAAGAATCGTAATTAATACGCATAAAAATGGATTAACATTATTCGCCATTAAAGCGTTTAAAATTACAACACCACTAAAACCACCAACAACCATGATTCCTTCAAGTCCAATATTAATAACGCCGCTTCTTTCTGAAAACATTCCGCCAAGAGCAACCAATGTAAGTGCCATTGCAAAAACGAGCATGTATGAAAGTAAAAGTAATAATTGTCCACCCATATTATTCTTTTCCTCCTTTTTCGGTTTTATCCATATTTTTATTATCTTTTGCAAGCTTCTTTTTTATTTTTTCATGATTATCTTGAATTCTATTTTTCAATTTGTCATTAAATAATTGAATTTGCATCTTAATAGTATCTTTATGTTTTTTTACTAAATAAATAACAAAGGAAGTTAATCCAGAAAGATAAACAATTATGCCGGTAACTAAATCAGCAATTTCAGCAGGGTAAATTGTTTGAGTCATAAATCTTGCCCCATGCATTAATAAAGAAATAAATAAAGAAGACAATATTGTCGCAATAGGTGAGAGTTGCCCAACAAATGCAACAACAATTCCATTCCATGGAACCGATGGTAAACTATTAGATAATGATGCAGACCATTCTTCAAGTCCACTTAAATAATATAAACCGCCACCAAGTCCGGCCAACCCACCAGCTATCGCCATTGATAAAATAATATTCCTTTTTTCGTTCATTCCAGCATATTTCGTTGCAAATCTGTTCAAACCACTAGCTCTAAGTTCAAACCCAAGAGTTGTTTTACTCATAACAAACCATACAAGAATTGCTGTTAAAACCGCAAGTATAATACTAATAGAAAGTTCAGCGCTACCAAAGTTCATTGATGGTATAAGCGCTTTTGCATTAACTTGACTTAAATTATAAGTTTTCATTCCCTTAGTAATATCCAAGCATCCAGAAAGGTATGTTTGGAAAGAATAATTAACAAAGAATAATGAAATCCAATTCAGCATAATTCCACCAATAACTTCATTAACATTACAAAAAGCCTTTAATATACCTGGAATTGCAGCCCATATCGCTCCAAAAAGAATTGCAACAATCAAACAAACAATCCATGGCATATTAAATTGAATTGCAAACATTAAACATCCAAAAACACCCATTACATATTGACCTGCAACCCCTATATTAAACATACCAGTTTTATAAGCAAAGCAAATTGCAAGTCCACAACAAAGCAATGGCGCAGTCTTTTTTAATATATTAAAGAAACCTTGCAAACCTTGATATCTAATTCCACCTGTAATCAAAACACCAAATTCAAATCCTGCGTTACTAGGCGACATAAACACCAAAATTAAGAATCCAATTAATAAACTTATTAAAATGCAAGCTAACGAAGATAAATATCTTATGGTATTTTCTTTTTCAAAAAACTTTACTTTTTCTTCCATTATTTATCTCCTCCTTCCTTAAATTCATAATTTTGTTTTGCCCCAGCCATGTAAAGACCTAATTCTTCTTTGGAAGTATTATGTGGGTCTAATTCACCAACTATTTTCCCTTTAAACATAACTAAAATTCGATCAGCTAAATTAAACACTTCATCAAGTTCAAATGACACCAACAAAACAGCTTTATTTTTATCTCGTTCTCCAATAATAGCTTTATGAACATTTTCAATTGCGCCAACATCAAGTCCTCGAGTTGGTTGAACTGCAATTAATAAATTAGGATCTCGATCAATTTCACGTGCAACAATTGCTTTCTGTTGATTACCACCAGACATTCCTCTAACAATAGATTTACTGCCTTCTCCGCTTCTTATATCAAATTCATCAATCAGCTTATCTGAATGTTCTTTTATTGCTTTTTTATCGACAATAAATCCAGCTTTTCTATAATCCTTTTTATAATAATTTTCCAATACCAAATTATCGTCAAGTGCATAATCAAGAACAAGACCATGTTTATGCCTATCCTCAGGAATATGAGTTAAACCAAGTGCATTACGATTAAAGATTGAATCTTTTGTTACTTCTTTTCCTTTAAAGAAAATTTTGCCACTTTTGATTTTTTCAAGACCGGTAATTCCATAAATGGCATCGCTTTGTCCATTGCCATCTATACCTGCGATACAAACAATTTCCCCTCTTCTTACATCAAATGAAATATCATCAACAATGTTAACACCCTGATGTATCTTATCTTCCATAACAAGATTTCTAACAGAAAGAACAGTTTCTCCTGGGCACGATATACTTTTTTCAGTAGTAAATGAGACATCTCTCCCAACCATCAATCTAGAAAGTTCTTCTTTATTAGTATCTTTAATATTGAGTGTTTTAATCAATTTGCCTTTTCTTAAAACGCTACATCTATCCGAAACAGACATTATTTCATCTAACTTATGAGAAATAAATAATATTGATTTACCCTCTTTAGCCAAATTTTTCATAACTAAAAGTAAATCTTCTATTTCTTGAGGAGTTAAAACTGCCGTAGGTTCATCAAAAATTAAAATATCATTGTTTCTATAAAGCATTTTTAAAATTTCTGTTTTTTGTTGAGCGCCAACTGTAATATCTTCAATTTTTGCATCAACATCAACATCAAATTCATATTTTTTGCAAAGATCTAGCACTTTCTTTTTTGCTTCGCTTTTAACAAGAAAGCCTGCCTTCGTAGGTTCAACTCCAAGAATAATATTTTCCAAAACAGTAAAAACTTCTACAAGCTGGAAATGCTGGTGTACCATACCAATGCCATAATGGTTAGCAGATAATGGACCATCAATTTTTACAACTTCTCCATTAATTTTTATTTCTCCTTCATCAGGTTGATAATGACCAAATAAAATACTCATTAATGTTGACTTCCCTGCGCCATTTTCACCCAATAAAGCGTGGATTTCACCTTTTTTTAAATCTAACGAAATGTTGTCATTAGCTTTTATTCCAGGAAAAGATTTGGAAATATTTAACATTTCAATAACTGGGGTATTTTCTTTCATAAAGCCTCCATTTTTTAAAAAAATAGGACTGCATGGATGCAGTCCTACAAAAATTTAAATTTTTATAACTGCACTAAAGTAATTATAGGATTACTTTCCTGTAAATGAGGAAACATAATCAACAGTACAATTTGTAGTAACTGGTGCAGCTGTTGTATCTCCAGAAACAGTGGCTTTTCCACTCTTAATATCTGAAATAACGCTTTCTAAATCTGATTTTTTGAAAGTTTTGAAATTCCAAGAACTATCAGCAGTTGGGATACCAACATAATCTTTTTTAGCAAGCTTTCCGAATTCTGAATCAAGGCCTAAGTTGTAATCTTGACCCGAAATATCGCTCCATTTATCACTCTCATAAACTTCCAATGCACTAGTAACTGACTCTGTTAAACCTTTGACAGCACTCGTTAAAACTTTATCAGGATCAACATGATGTTGATCAGTATCAACGCCAATCCATGTTGAACCGGACTTACCTGATTTTGCACCTTCAACAACTGATTGATAAACTTTTCCACCACAAGCGAATACAGTATCGATGTTTGCTGTATACCATGATTTCATCAATGCAGTAGCTGCGTCTGTTGCATCAAAAGCGCCAGCATAATAATATTTTACAGTGGTTTTAATTCCCATTTCTTTAGAGGCATAATCACATCCTTGAATAAAGCCTGAACCAAATCTTTGGACTGCAGGAACAGCCATACCACCACAGAAACCTAAATCTTTGTTTCCTTCTTTTACTGCAGCATAACCAGCTAAGAAACCTGAAATTTGTTCTTGGAAAATAATTGAAACTGTATTTTCTTTTGTTTCGTATGTGGCATAATCACTAGTATGTGGTTGTCCATCAATTAAAACAAATTTAACATCAGTATATTTTGTTTGTGAATAATAAACAGCATCTTCAAATAAATATCCTGGGCAAACAACAATTTTTGCGCCTTTTTGGACTGCTTGATCAATAGAAACCATTCTTGCATCAGTTGTGTTTTCTGTTGGTCTGTAATATGTATAGGTTTTTCCTTTGGCTTCTGCAAAAGCTTTTAATGCTTCGTATGATGTTTGGTTAAATGATTGATCATCAATATCGCCAACATCAGTAATTAAAGCATATTCATAATTACCGCTTTCACCACAACTTGCTAATCCACCAACTAAGAGAGTAGCAGCTGCAACAAACATCAACTTAGACATTTTCTTCATATTTTAATATATCCTCCTATATAAAGAAAAAATTAGGTATGTGTTTCATCATTTCTGTCCATCAATAAATTCTAAACAAATTTTATTCTGAACAGGTAGTCCTTAATTTATGGCTTAAGGCTAGAGAGATTGTGACCTTTGTACACAATTTATACCTAATATTCATATAAAATATTCTACTCAAAATAAAACCTTATTTAAAGACAAAAAAATATAATAAATTCGCAAATTTAAGTTAAAACAGCTATTTTTAATCAAATTTATAAAATAAATTGTAACTTTAATATCAAATTAATATTAGATGATAAAACAATTCAAATTTAGTTACGATATATTTTAAGCCTTCAAAAATTTTATGAACTCTTATGAACTATTGTGAACTTTACAAAACTTTATGAACTGTTATGAACTTTTTCCTAAAATTCAAAATAATATAATAATTAAACGTTTCTAATGCAATCATTAAAAAATTTTATTTTTTCTTTATTTAATATTTGTTATCTAACTCCATTTTGAATATAATATGGTCAACAAAGGGAAAATAGCAGGAATAAGGAATGTTTTATTTATGAGTAATTTTATTAAGAACCCAATTAAAATCTATGCTTTAGGTGGCTTAGGAGAAATTGGAAAAAACACGTATTGTATCGAATCAGAGAAAGATTTAATTATTATTGATGCTGGGGTCAAATTCCCAGAAGATGATTTAGTTGGAGTAGATTACGTTATTCCAAACTATACACATTTAAAAGAAAACAATAATAAAGTTAGAGGTCTTTTAATTACCCACGGACACGAAGATCATATCGGTGCCATTCCTTTTTTAGTTAAATCTATTAATATTCCTGTAATTTATGCTCCTAAACTTGCAGCTGCTTTAATAAGACAAAAATTAGAAGATAAAAAAATCAAAACAAATATAAAAATAGTTGAATACGATCAAAACACAACATTAAGACTTGGTGAATTTGATGTTAGTTTCTTTAGAGTTACTCACTCAATTCCTGATTCTTTTGGAATTTGTGTCGACACTAGCGAAGGAAGAATTGTTGATACTGGTGACTTCAAGATTGATTTAACTCCAGTAGGACCAGATATTGAACTTGCAAAAATGACAAAACTTGGCGAAGAAGGTGTTGATCTTTTACTTGCTGATTCTACTAACGCCGAAAAAGAAGGTTGGACTCCAAGCGAAAAGAACGTTATTAACTCAATTAATGAAATTTTTGATAAAGCTCCAGGAAGACTTATTATTTCAACTTTCTCAAGTAATATTTCGCGTATTCAACAAATTGTTGATGCAACTATTTCTCATAAAAGAAAAATTGTTATTCTTGGAAGATCTATGGAATATGCTGTTGATTGTGCAAGAAAATTTGGATATATCAAAATTCCAGGAGATATGATTAAAGAAGTAAGTGAAGTTAAATCAATTCCAGATAGTGAAATAGTTATTTTATGTACTGGTAGCCAAGGTGAACCAATGGCTGCTTTAAGTCGTATTGCTAATGGAATGTTAAAAGATTTAAGAATTCAACCAGGAGATACCGTTGTTTTCTCATCATCTCCAATTCCAGGAAATGGTGTTTCAATCCAAAAAGTTGTAAATAATTTAACAAGATTTGGTGCAAACGTTATTACAAATTCTATCTTTAGCGATATCCACTCTTCAGGCCACCCATCAAGACAAGAATTAAGATTAAATTTAAAATTATTTAAACCAAAATATTTCATGCCTGCACATGGTGAATATCATATGCAAAAATTACATGGAGATCTTGCAGTTTCATTAGGAATGGAAAAAGATCATATCTTTATTTTAGGGAATGGCGATACATTAATTTTACAAAATCACACTATTAAAGATGGGGAAAGAATCCCAGCAGAAGATGTTTATATTGATGGTAACGATGCAAATGGAGTTTCCACTGCCGTTATTAGAGATAGAAAAATCCTTCAAGATGATGGTATGGTTAGTGTATTTATTTTACTTGATAGCAAAACTAATAAATTATTATGTGCACCAAAAGTACAAACAGTTGGTTTTGTTTCTTATGGTCAAAATGAAGACCATTTAGTAAGACATGCTCAAATGCAAGTCGAAGAAGGTTTAAATGAACTCTTATCAACCAATAAAGTTACATTTAATGATATTAAAAATACTATTCGTAGTATTGTTTCAAAATATTACTTCAAGAAGACTCAAAGAAACCCAATGATTATTCCTTTAATCATGAATAAACATTCTTAATATTATGATAGTTTTAGGTTCTACATCACCAAGAAGAAAAGAATTAATGAATAAAATAACGAGCGATTTTAAAATAATCGCTCCTTTATTTAATGAAGAAAATTTATCAAAAAACACTAAACATTATGCTCTTGAAGAATCATTCAATAAAGCACAATCTTTAATTAATAAAATTGACGAAAATGATTGCTTAATATGTGTTGATACGATTGTTTTTTATAATGACACCATATATGGAAAACCTAAAAATATAGAAGAAGCTAAAAAGTTCCTTCATGAACTTAGTAATGTCACACATGAAGTTATCTCGGGTTACACTATTATTTTTCATGAGTGCACCATCAAAAAAGAAGTTATTTCATACGTGACATTTAATAAACTAACAGACGAAAAGATTAATCAATATGTAAAAGATATATATGTTCTAGATAAAGCCGGTGCTTACTCGGTTCAAGATGACTATAAAGAACATATGATTAATAATATTAATGGAAGTTTTGATAATGTAATGGGGCTACCAGTAGAAGAAATTAAAGAAGACTTAAAATCACTAGGACTAATTAAATGAGTTATCTGCACATTTTCTAAAAATATTGACTTAACTCTATTATTCGAAAAGACAACTCTACATCATTATAATTCTATTTTTGCATAAAAAATGTCCAGATAAACGCACCTTTTATCTGGACATTTTTATGGACATTTGCATTAACAAAATTTAAAATAATAATGAAAATTATATGAAAGGAGTATGAAATGGTTATTGGTGAAGAGACTGAATTTGTTGAATTTAAGAAAACTACTGGTGAGAAAAAAGAAGCTTTGCAATCAATATGTGCAATGCTTAACAAACATTGTAAAGGCTCAGTTTATTTTGGAATTAATGATTTTGGTTTTGTTGAAGGTCAACAAATTAGTGATTCAACAAAAAAAGATATTTCTAGATGGATTTATGAATCTATTTACCCAAGAATCACTCCTTCAATTGAAATACAAACGATAGATAATAAAAAAATAATAAAAGTAGGTTTTTCTGGCCATAATAGACCTTATTCAGTTAATGGTGAATACTTAATAAGAACTGGGACTGAAAATAGAAGAATGTCAACTGATGAACTTAAAAGGTTAATTAAAAGAAATGATTATGCATCTCATTGGGAAGAAGAAATTAGCGATAAAACTATAGACGATATAGATGAAAATGCTTTATTTGATTTTTATAATTCCGCAATTTATTATAAAAGACTTGAAATGAAGTCTTTTGATAAAGAGAAATTATTAACATCTTTAGATCTTATTGATGGTAACTACCTTAAAAATGCTGCTGTCGCTTTATTTGGAAAAGATGCAAAAATAGGACTAAAACTTGCAACTTATGCTACTGATGATAAAGTAACTTTTTTAGATTTAAAATTAATTAATGGAAATATATATAATTTGGTCAACCTTGCCATCAAATATATTTTAGATAATATAAAATGGGTAGTTGATATTGGTTCTAGAAAAAGAGAAGAGAAACCAGAAATTCCAGAAAGAGCTATTCGCGAAATCGTTGTTAATAGTTTTGCTCATGCTGACTACGAAACCACACCAGAAATAGAAATTGGTATTCACCCAAGTAAAATTGAAATTTATAATCCAGGATCTTTCCCAGATGAATTAACACCTTACGATTTTATAAATAAAAATATGTCATCAATAAAGCGAAATAAATTGATTTTAGATGTTTTATTTAGGAGCAAAGATGTTGAAAAAGCCGGGACAGGTTTTCAAAGAGTTAACGAAATATGCAATGAAAAGGGCGTAACTTGGAATTATAGATTAGAAGCATATGGTTTTTTCTTTGAATTTATAAGACCAAATGTTTATTTAAATAAAAAGATATCTGAGAAATTAACAAAACAAGAAGAAACTGTTTTAAATTTAATTTCCAGCAATCAAAAACTTTCTAAGAAAGAAATTGCTCTTAGAATAAATAAGTCTGACAAAACTGTTCAGAGAATTATATCTTCTCTCCAAGATAAAGGCTTAATTGAAAGAGAAGGCGGAAATAGGAGAACCTATTGGAAAGTAATAGAAAACAAATAGAATTATAACTTCGCCTAGAATCTAGATAATTTTATCTGGACATAAAAAATGTCCAGATAAATTTACTAAAATTTGTCCATATAAACTATTTTTACTCTAAATTCTTATTAATCTTTTCTAAATCTTTTGCTTCGCCAACTAAAATATATTTATTTGACATAGATAGAACTCTTTCAACGCCTATCTCTTTTAATTTTTCTCTATCAACTTTTTGATAATCCTTTAAAACTAAAGTTAATCTTGTTCCTTTAAGTTCATGAGAAACAACATTATCTTTATCTCCTAAGTATGAATAAACATTGCTCAAATCTGCATTTTGTTTAATTTCGGCCTTTCTTTTATCAGCTTCTTTCTTTTTTGTGATTAAAAGTAACAAAAAAGAAAGAGAAATTATAAAAACCACAACTAAATATACCCACCAATAATTACTATTAAATTCACTAAAATTCATTAAAACTTCTAACATAAATATCTACCCTTCTTCTTTAAAAGAATTCCTAATTATTGTATCATATTTACGTGCGAGGGAAACAAAAATGGCAACTAATATTGAAATTGAAGCTAAGTGCCTAATAAGCAAAGAAGATTACAACAAAATCATTGATTACTATCATGCTGACAAATACGATAGAATTAAACAAGTTAATCATTATATCGATACAAATGATTTAAAACTTAATAAAACTGGGTTTGGATTAAGAATTAGAGAAAAGGATGATGGATTTATTATTAATTTAAAATGTCCACTAGCTGAAGGATTACTTGAAAAGAATGAAAAAATCACTTGGAGAGAATATGAATGTTTTAGAGATGATGGAATATTCCCAAATTGTGGCATAAGAGAATTCATCACAATGCTCAACATTGATCCAAATGAATTAAAAATTCAAACGACCCTAAAAACCGAAAGAATTGAAATCGAGAACTTTAAAAACGAAGGTGATTTCGCAATTGATAAAAATACTTATAATGGAATTACCGATTATGAACTTGAACTTGAAGGCAATTCATTAAATAAAGCAAAAGAATCGCTTAAAAATATTTGTGAGGAAGCCGGAGTTCATTACGAAGATAATTCCAAAAATAAACAAGTTAGAGCTCTTGAAACTGTAAAACATTAGTAAAAACTTATTAAATATGAGACATTTAAATTTGTCTCATATTTTTTTATACAAATCTTCTAATGTATATAAAAGATAAGAATATTTATTTTTTAATTCAAAACCACTTTTAGAAATAAATCCAAATTGGATTGGTTTTAGTGTTGTTTCATTAACTTGTTTCACTTCTTCTTCAATTGTTAGATCATCTATTTTTGCCTCTTTATATTTACATTCAAAAAATACATAACCTCCATTAGCTTTACCAACGACATCAAACTGACCATTTTTATGTTCTTTAGGATTGTCATACCAATAAGTTCCTATATCTAATAACAACGGTTTAATAAGTCCATTTTTATTTATTCTTACAATGAATTGTTTACAAATTACTTCAAATATATTAGGTACATAACTTGATTCAAACTCATGCTTAATATATTCGTTATAAAATATTTCATCATCTAAAATGTTGTGTGCCGAAGAATTCCTATAAATAAAATTAAAATAAAATCTTAAACAATAATCACTAATCCTATATCCAGATTTTTGCTTATTATTTTTGTCATTTATTGGAGAAACTTTTTCAATCAAATCCATTTTAATGAGTTTTTGAAGTATAGTAGTTAATTGAGCAGAAGTTTCAATATGCGTTTTATTTAAAATGTCTGTGTAATGAAATGCCCCCATTGCAATAGCATCAAATACAACATTTGCATTATTAACTTTTCTTAATTCTTCTTTTAAATAAATATCGATAAAGTCCTTTAATCCTGCAAATTTTCCACTTATTATTCTTATGATATTATCTTTAACACTTTGATTGTCATCAATTTGAACATTATAAAATGGTACTCCACCAAATACTGAATATAATTTTATTTTATCATCATTACTGAATCCATTATAAAACATTGCTGAATCGTAATAATCCATTTGTTTTAACAAGATAGATTGGCTAAATCTTTGATACAAAGGATTATGTGATGATAAGACATCTTCCATTGTAGAAATGCTACTGCCAAGCAAAAATAATTTTAAATTTGATTTTGATGAATAACTATCAATTATCTTTTGAAATTTTGAATCACACCCAATTATTAAATCCCTAATGTAAGGGTATTCATCGATTACACAAATTATTTTCTTTTCAATTGATAATTCAAAAAGATATTCAATTGCTTCCATGAATGATGAAAATCTTAAATGTTTTATACTAAAAGTTTTGGCTATTAAATCAGTTAAGACAGTTTTATTTTCATCTTCATTAGATTCGATACATTGAAAAAATATTAAAGGCACACCACTAGCTAAAACACAATGTTTAACAAGTTCGGTCTTGCCCATTCTTCTTCTACCATAAATTATGCATCCTTGATAACCATCATTATCAAGTAAATAGTTTATAGCTTTCTGTTCATCTTTTCTTCCTACAAATTCCATAAAATCATCTCCTTATCGAATAATTTTTTTGTAATTTATGAGTTTGTAATTTATGAATTACAAAAATATTTTACTTTTACTAACCCAAATTGTCAAATCAATAGATATCAATCATTTTAAAATTTTGCACGTTTGCGAAGGTTTTTTAGACTCTTCCTGCACGTTTGCGAAGGTTTTTTAGATTTATTTTGAACGTTATAAATCATCATACTTTTAAACTTTTCTAAAGTTGATTGAATATTTGTAGTGTCAATAAAAAAATAAGTAGTTTGTGCTACTTATCTTTTTTACCATTAGGACAATCTTCACATACCTGAGCATGTGGACAATTATTATAAGCTACTCTTTTTGCAGCTGGTACAAATGATGATATTTCATATTTATTGTATCCAACTTGAATCTTAGTATCATCAACCATAATAGGTCTTTTTAATATTGAAGGATTCTTAATAATAAAATCGATAAGTTCACTTATTTTCATATCATCAATATTAACTTTTCCTTCTTTAATAATATTACTTCTTGTAGAAATAATATCATCTGTTCCATTTTCGGTTTTCCTTAATATATCTTTAAGTTCTTCAGGATTTAAAACAGATTTAAAAATATCTTTTTCTTTATAAGGTATCTTATTTTCATCAAACCATTGTTTGACTTTCTTGCAAGATGCACAGCTTGGTGAGGTATAAATTGTAATCATACTTAAATTATAAAGATAATTCTCACAATATCAAAAAATATGTTTGATATTGCGAAAATATTTTTTGTCATTGTATATAAAAACCTTTATAAAAAACAAAAGCCCCCAGATTTTAGGGACTTTATCGTCTTTTTTGGTGATCCTCCGGAGACTCGAACTCCGGACCCACTGATTAAGAGTCAGTTGCTCTACCAACTGAGCTAGAGGACCAAAACGCTTTA
>CAVEUG010000095.1:0-3106 GCA_963618895.1 Slackia isoflavoniconvertens
TATTAATGATGACCCATTTTTAGAAAATGAAGATAACATTGTTAAAATATTTTTTAAATATTTAGAAAAAGATTATACAGATGGTTTGTTTTCAAGTGTGTATGAATCAATTGTTATATTAAACGATTTAATTAGGCAAAATGAATTACCTAGAAAAGAAAGAAAATATAACGATAATTCCTTATCTTTAGTTTTAATTTTTATGCGTGACTCTATGGACCTTACTAAAAATATAATGGATAGAAAAGAAGCAAGAAAATTTTATTTCGATAATATTCAAATGCTTTCTAATAAAGAAAACTTTTATGGAATGAAAGAATTAGGATTTTATTATTATTGTGGTGATGATGGCAAAAATATCGATTATAAAAAGGCGGAAAGTTTATTTTTAAAAGCTATAAGATTGAAACCCGACCCATATTTAGCAAATGTTCTTGGTTATATTTATTACTATGGGAAAAGTAATAATGGCATCCCAGACTACGATAAGGCTTTTAAATATTTTTCTATTGCATATTTAAGTGGTGGTTTATTTGAAGCTGCATATAAATTATCTGATTGTTTTAAACATGGATATGGTACTACAAAAGATGAAAAAACAGCTTTTAGATTAATTTCGCAAATTTATGAGCAAAATCTTTACTATTATTTTGAGACTGATGATTCTAAATATGCTGATGTTTCTTTAAGAGTCGGATTATTTTTAAAAGATGGGATTGGAACTGATAAAGATCTTAAAATGGCTTACATCTATTTTTTAAGAGCTAGAACTGCAATTAAAAGTAGAATAAACTGTGTTTATTATGTTGGTGATATTGGGTTAGCAAATTCGATAAATAAATCGATATTTTCAATTAAAAATGAACTTAAATACGGAGATAGGATAATTAATGAAAAACATCATGGTTATATTTTAAAAGATTATGAAAATGATCTTGGAGAAAATAGCATATTTGAGACAGATGTTAAAGTAATTGATGATAAATGTTTTAAGTTATTTATTAAGCCTAAAGAAGATATTGATAAAATAAAATATATCGATATTTTGGTTGATGAGTATTCTTTTAATGAAAGAGTTAATGAACTTGAATTTGTTATCGAAACTAAAGATACAATCATTGAAAAAGATATTAAAGCTTTAGAAAATAATAAAATTTTAAAAATGCAAGTTAATAGCGATACAATTATTTTCACAATTGAATTTAGCAAAAAAGAAAAAATTATTGGATTCAATATTAATGAAATAGTTTATATTCCAAAATCAATAAAGGATATTCATAAAAACTACCATGTTGTATCGGTTGCATTTAATGATGGTGGCAAACTTTATGATTATATTGATTCTAAAAAGTCGGCTTCAGTAGGTGATAAAGTCATAGTTGGTACTTATGATGGAAGCAATAAAGAAGTTAAAGTCGTGGAAGTGAAAGACGTCTATGAAGACGAACTTTCACTTCCATTAAATAAGATGTCTTCAATTAAATAGATTTCTTATAAAGGTTTAAAAAGACAATTAAAGAAACAATAGCTGTTAAAAACTCGCCAATTGGAAATGACCACCAAATATATTGTGATGGATTATTTGAATATATAAAAATAAAAGCAAAAGGAACAACAAATACAATTAGTCTAAGAAGGGCAGTAACAAGTGGAGTTATTGCTTTTTGATTTGCTTGAAGTTCACCTTGAATTCCAATAGAAAAACCCATAAAAATATAGCCAATAGAAGCAATTTGAATGCTAGTTTTACATAATTCAATGATTTCATTATTGCTTGTGCCACTTGCTAAACCAAATAATGTAGCAATTTGTTTTGCAAATATTTCAAAAAATATAGTAAAAATCAAACCTAAAGCTGCAGTATCGATTACACCGTTTATTAAAATGGACCTTACTCGATCTTTGTTTTTTATTCCTAAATTAAAGGACAATAATGTTATTAATGCATTGCTTAAACCAAAACAAGCCATTAATGGAATTTGATATATTTTATAGTAAATGCCATATGTTCCTTGAATAAGTGCGGCATGTTCAATATTTAATCCCATAATTGCTGTTAATACAAACATGCTAATTGCAAGTAAAGCTTGCATAAGCATTGCGGACCATCCAACTTTGTATATTGCTTTAATGATTTGAGAATTTGGTTTAAATCCTTCAAATGAATTTTTAACTTCTTTATTAATTGTGTAGTGAAGAATTATGCAAATAATTAAGGAGGCAATTTGACCAATAACTGTAGCATAAGCTGCTCCTACAATCCCCATATTTAAAGGATAAATAAAGATATAATCTAAAATAATATTAATTACTGCTCCAGAAATTTGAGCAATCATTGAAAGAGAAGTTTTGCCACTTGCTTGTAAAAATCTTTCATAAATTGCAAAACCAATACAACCAAAACACAAGCAACAACATATTTTTAAATAAGTTGATCCAAGCGAAATAACTTCTAAATCACTTGATAAAATTTTAATAAATTTATCAGTAAAAAATAACCCAAAAATTAAGAATATAATTGAAATAATTACACCAAGAAATATTGCATTACCAACAATCTTTTTTGTTTTTTCTTCATCTTTTTCGCCTAAAGATTTGGAAAGTAAAGCATTAATACCAATTCCTGTTCCAACACTTACTGCGATCATTAATATTTGAATCGGGAATGCATATGTTAAAGCCAAATTTGCTTTAATTCCTTGCTCGCCCATATTTATAACAAAAATAGTGTCTATTACGTTATAAAGTGATTGCAAAATCATTGATAAGATCATTGGAATTCCGAGTTTCCAAATAGTGGACCTAACAGGCTTATATGCCATTATGTTTTCATTCATATTTTTACCTCTTTTTCTGCTAATCGGAATTACAATATCAAAAAGATAAAAACACATTAACGTCTATGATTTTAAGCAAATTTTATAGAAAGTTCAAATATTTTTTGCGTTAGAAATTAGTGAAAATTTATGTTATTATAAATTATATATCGATATTTTTTACACAAAATCATCGTAAAATCTTGAATAGGGCAAGATTGAATATTTTATTTTAGGAGGTTGAAAATGTTTGAAGTAAACGAATATGTTTTACACAATTTATATGGTGT